>NZ_BAAILO010000108.1:0-22935 GCF_054589115.1 Cupriavidus sp. 8B
AAGTCCTCTCGGCGGTCGACGCCTGCTTCCAGTACTGGAAGAGATCAAACGAAGTGCTGCGAAGACTATGCTGCATTACTTAAGACGCTGTGTTTAGAAGCGCTAAAACACCGCCCACTCACGCTATTCTGCATCAGCAGCTAGAAGCATAAAAACCCCGCCCACAAGAGACACCCCCGCGTCAGCGGGCACCTCGCGCTCCACTGCGGGGACGGGGCGCGTTCATACCATCCTTTCTTTACGAGCGGCTGTAAAGTGCACAGGAGAGCTACTCGTTTCCGCTATCGCCCCCCGTGACACGGCGCTTTCGCGTGACTACAACAGCTTCCTTCGACTCACTGCCGACGTTCGTGCGCCCTTCGGGACGAACGCCTGAACCCGACGGACGCGTACTAGTCGCTACTTGAATGGTCGATATCGCTCGCTTGTAGACAATCTGCATGCCACCGGGCCCGCTGAGCATCACCACGAACTGGTCGAATGACGCGATTGAACCGGTCAGCTTGATTCCGTTGACCAGGTACACCTCGACACGCTTCCGCTCTTTGCGCGCTGTGTTCAAGAAATCGTTCTGCGAATTAGTGGGGATAGACTGCATTGTTTAGCGCAGATTGAGGGCAGCAGCCGTCATTGCTTTAGTGAACGACGCCTGCCACCGTTACAAGGTGGACAAAAGCTCGAAACAGTTGAACCGTGGAAACGGAGGCTCTACCTCTGTCACCTGAATGTCAGCCACGAGCGCGGCCGCATAGCCATCGCTCATCCAATCGTACATCTCTGCGAGCACCGCTGGTGAGCCCTGCAACATTGCCTCGACCGACTCGTCCATGCGGTTCCGAACCCAGCCCGTGATTCCCAAGGCCCGCGCCCGCTGGATGCACGCTTCGCGGTAGCCGATGCCCTGCACTCGGCCGCTCACCCGCACTAACCACGTCTCTAGCGTGCCGCCCTCATTGATTGATTTCACGCTCGCCCTCCAGTTGCACCCGATGCACAACAATGGCCAGACCCTCGTAGCGCCCTATTTCCTCCGCCGGCGAGGTAGGACTCCAGTATGACCTCAGGCTGCTGAACACAGGCCAAGCGGGAATGTCCTCCATGTCACAAAGCGGTAACGCGAGCATGGAAGCCGGGGAGCCCAAGCGCGCTTCGTGAGAGCAAGTCACGCCGCATCCTGGTGGAAAGTGTGAAGCCGAGCTGACTTTCCATGAGGGCCGATTGCTGGTGGGACAGTATTTTCTGGATTGCAGCGCGAAGTAGCAGGATTACTTCCATCGCGCGCAGCTTCCGGTTGCGCCGACCTACAGTTCTCGATATATTTTATGGGACCCCGACTCCACCGACTAGGTACGCCCATGACCGTCTATGTCGCACACAATCGGACCAATGCGGTTGAACGCATCAATTCTCGGATGGAGGGTACGGTAGACCTCGACTATGAGAGCGCCTGGGAGGATGCCTTCGAGCTTGGAAGGCTAGGGCAGCAATATGGCGTCGCCGTGCAGTTCCGCACCATCGAGCATGTCGCTGTGCGCTCTCCGGAAGCCCTTGTTCGTGGATTACGAGCACCGAAGCTCACATTCAGGCAGCGGCACCTATATTGCATGTTCGATTTGACCGCGCTGCCGGAGGCCTGCCTGTGCGAACTGGAGGCACGCGCCATTCAGCATGGTGACTACATTCTGGCTGGGCACCTGCTGAAAGAATCTACGCTCTCCTGGGAGTGACCAGAAAGCCCTGCTGAGCCCGCCACCAATATGCTGCGCAAGCGCCAGCCGCCTCATCACTCCTCAGGTGGCCTTGGTCCAGCATCACGAGGTTTTTCGCGCTCGCATGCATTGCAAGATAGGCGCCCCGGCCACATGCAATGCGGCACGCTCGGCACGCCTATTCGTTCTCCTGCGGGGGATAATCGGTTCTACCTACGAACAATCCCTACGCGCTAAAGCGCGAGGACAAACGTAGGATACGGGGACAAGCTTGGCATGAAGGAGTGCCTCATGCGCCCCCGCTACGCGACTGAAAATGATTTCCCCGAGGTGGAGGCGCTCCTGCGTGCTTGCGCACTACCCATCGAGGGCGTGCGCGCACATATCGAACGGTACATTGTGGCGCGGGACAACGCAGGCCTTCTTGGATGTGCCGGTATCGAGCAATATGGTGCGGTCGGTCTCCTGCGAGGGCTAGCCGTTGCGCAACGCGCGCGGTCTGCTGGCCTCGGAGAGCTTCTGATTTCCACCATCGTCGCTGATGTCCGGCAACGCGGTGTCGAGTCGATTGTATTGCAAACCACGTCCGCTTCTGCCTACTTCGCGCGCCTCGGGTTCGCGCCAATCACCGCGTCAGAAGTGCCTCGAGCCTTGCCCCCATTGAAGGAATTTCCGCTAGGCAATGCGGCTGAAGGTACCGTGATGCAAATTGCCTTATAGAGACCTGTGGTGTCGATGCAGGCACGTTTTAGGCCAGCTTCCCGGCATCGGCTGCGAATTGCTTGACCCGATCTCCTAATCTGAGGGTCCCGCGGTGTGAGGCAAGCCGAGCAGTGATGGTGGTCCATCCAAGTCGACACACACGCGAGAATCTTCCTTGATTGTGAAGCACCTGCAAATCAGCCGCACATCGATGCGATTCAGTGGGTGACCGACACCACCTGCCCGGAAATGTCTTCCAAGATACATTTTCTGTAGACCTGTGCGACCACCGCCGCCCGAACACCCTTGGTGGGGTCGCGTCCTATCGCCTCGAGCGTCTCCCATACCCATCCCGGGCTGACGACATTCACGCGAATCTTGCCCTGCAATTCAAGGGCCGCTGCCCGAGCGAACGCCTCGATGCCGGCGTTCACGATGCTCACTGCAGCGCTACCGAGCGTCGGATGCTGCGCGAGCACGCCGCTGGTGAGTGTGATCGAGCCGCCCTGGGTAATGTATGGGACCCCATACCGGACAAGATTGGCCTGCCCCATCAGTTTATTGGCAAGGCTGAATGCAAAATCATCGTCGGTCAGGGCATCCAAGGGGGCGAATTTCGCAGTGCCGCCTACGCAGACCACCGCGTCAACCGTACCCACTTGTTTGTACATCGCCAGAATCGACTGCTTGTCGGAGATGTCCGCCGAGACCGCCGAACCGTTACGACTGGCCCCTATCAGGTCATGCTCTGACGACAGCAAACCCACAATTTCTTTCCCAAGGAGCCCTGTGGCTCCAACGACCAGTATGCGCATACGTCCTCCTGATGACAGATCATGAGGGTAGCCAATGGCTCACAGCACCCAACTCGTTGTCAAGACGAAATAGCCTGTAGCAGAGCATGAACTTACCGCAACTGCGCGGGGGCAGTTAGTGGTTGAGCACCGAGCGGCAAGGAATGGCCACACTCTCGCAAGCGGTCGCCCTGCCATTTCCGCAACCTGCGCATTTGCGGTAGCTATTAAGCATAGGACACTCCTCGAAACGGAGGGTGCAAAGGTGTAGCCGTTTTCCCGCGCCGGCCGGCAGATTGTTCCCACGCACGACTATGTCTTTCCCGCTTCTGATTCGCCGCCAGCAGCGTCTGATTGCCGGTCCAAACGTCGAAGACGAACGGTCATTTCCTTCTCAACTTGTTTGTCGCCGTGGTCTCTTGCGACCTCGATTCCCTTCTGAAACGCAAGACGCGCCTTCACATCCTCGCCAAGCTCCACATAGAGAACACCGAGTG
Organism: Cupriavidus sp. 8B; assembly: GCF_054589115.1. Classification (NCBI taxonomy): domain Bacteria; kingdom Pseudomonadati; phylum Pseudomonadota; class Betaproteobacteria; order Burkholderiales; family Burkholderiaceae; genus Cupriavidus; species Cupriavidus sp. 8B. The sequence goes on from NZ_BAAILO010000108.1 coordinate 3,703, forward strand.
CACGCCAAGCGCCCGAATAGTGCGGGTCTAACTCTGTAGCTTTGACCAGATGGGGAACCGCCGCGGCCAAGTCTCCTTGTTGCTGGTACGCCAATGCAAGCGTGACTCTAAGCAGTGCGGAGTCCTGGCCAGCTGCGAGTCTTCGCTCCAGTGGCCCTATCGAGAACTTTGGCGTGGTCATGCCCCCCCCTTTCCGTCTACGCCCGTCAAACCGACGCTTGAGTGTACCTCTCGCTGCGGTCTCACAATCGCTTACAAGCCGATTGCGTGTTCGGTGATAGGCTCACCACCATGACAGCCGATGGTGGTGCATGACCATCGCGCTGCTAAGTGAAGAAGAAGACAAACATATGCCTTCAGTATCACTAGAGCGTGCCGCAGGCTTCTCTTAGCCTAAGGAAGCGCAAGTTGGAGTCACTTCATCATGTTGACCGACGTTCAACTACGTTCGGCCTCTCATTCCGATTGGGAGCAAGTCGTTGCACTGCTTGAGCGCTGCAGGCTACCTGCCGCGGATGTTGTCGAAATTATCGAGAACTTCCACGTCGCGCTGTGCGACGGCCACATCGTTGGCTGCGCAGCGGCAGAACACCATGGAGAGTCCATCCTCATCCGCTCGGTAGCAGTTGAACCTGAATACCGCGAAAGGGGCATCGCCAGCCGATTGGTTGAGGCCCTCTTGATGCGGGCCCGCGGCAGGGAGGCGCGAGACGCCTATCTCCTGTCTACTGTGGCCCCAGCCTATTTCGCGCGCTGGGGATTCTCCCTTACCCCTGCTGAAGAAGCACCGCCGGAAGTCAAGGCATCATCTGCGTTTCAACGTGCTATTCAAACGTCCGCGCTCTGCATGCGGTGCGAGTTATGCTAGCCCAGAGAAAGCCGATTGACGGCCACGTTACCTCACGATGGCGGCGTGCATGTATCTGCGGCCTCGTCAACTTCCAGCACCGCCTTGTTACAGGTCGTAACCCCTGTATGAATCCACGAATACACTCCCGCCCATTGGCAGCCTAAAGTGCCAATAGAAGCTGGGAGCATCATCATGCGAAAAGCCGTGGCGATTTGCGCCTTGGCTGCGTGCGCTTTTGCATCCATCGAATTGCGACCACGAAAAGCCAGGAGAAATCGGGAATGAAGCACCGCGCAATCGGTAGGGCCATTGTCGGCACGCTGTTCTGCGCCGTCTCGTCGGCCTTTGCCGCAGCGAATGTCGATATTGGCGTTGGCGTTCCTGGCGTCGCACATGCGGAACCCACCCCGGTCTATGTCGCGCCCCGCCCTGTCTATGTCGTTGTTCCAAGCTCACGATACTCACCCTATAGGGGTGAAAGCGAACAACGGGAAGAATACTGGCGTGAACGGAGGTGGCGCGAACAGGAAGAGCATAGCGACCAAGGCCATCGCGGCCGTGAGGAACACAGCCAACACGGACACGGAAACTGACACTGTTCACCAGACCGAAAAAAAGCCCGCGAGGCATTAGCCATGCGGGCATAAATGGTAATCTTCTAATTTCTTTAATGACGAACTTGTGCCGGAGATGAATTTGTTGCACTTCTTGTGAATCGAGTTTATTTCAGCCTTTGTGCTCTGGTTCAACACGACAGCCGTCAAAAACGATGCCCTGTGACAGCCAGGAAAAGACGCCAAAGCTGATTCAAACTTGAGACAGCAGCTTGAGTATTGTTCCCTTCTGCCATAGGAAATGCCGAGCGCTCCGGCTTGGGCGACTCCAGCACCTGCGTTCCGATGAGACATCCCTCACGCAGTTCGGGCTGTTCCTGGCCTTTTGGCGTTGAATGCAAGTGCTTGCGCTTGTGCTCGAGCGGCCTGCGCCGCCTCTCCCCCTTGGGCGGCGCGCTATTGGCGTTCGCTCCGGCATCGAATCCGAGCACTTCTACTTCTATTTGAAGCCTCAATCTCGATTCATATCGGAGGCAAACGCCGCAATCCATTCTGAGTGGACTAATGGCCTCCTCCATTGTGGCCCCCGCCATTTCCGCCGCGAACCATACCTCGACCGCCACCGTGGCCCATACCTGGACCGTTGGCAGGGCTGATAGCCGGACCACCGCCGATGGCCATACCCGGACCGCCGGCATGGACCATACCCTGGCCGCCACCAGCGCCCATAGCCGGGCCATTTCCTCTGACCATACCCGGACCGCCACCGTGGCGCATACCTGGACCGTTGCCAGGGCTTATAGTCGGACCACCGCCGAGGGCCATACCCGGACCGCCGACATGGACCATACCCTGGCCGCCACCAGGGCTCGTAGCCTGACCACTGACAGGTACCGTGCCCCGACCGCCAGCGTGGGCCACACCCTGGCTGCTGCCAGGACCCACAGCCTGACCACTGCCAGGGACCATACCCGGACCGCCGCCATGGGCCATACCCTGGCCGCTACCAGCGCCCATAGTCGGGACATTTCCAGGGACCGTACCCGGACCGCCGCCATGGGCCATACCCTGGCCGCTACCAGTGCCCATAGTCGGGACATTTCCAGGGACCGCACCCGGACCGCCGCCATGGGCCATACCCTGGCCGCTACCAGCGCCCATAGCCGGGACATTTCCAGGGACCGTACCCGGACCGCCGCCATGGCCCATACCCTGACCGCTACCAGCGCCCATACCGGGACCGCCGCCCGGGCTCATACCCGGACCGGCGCCATGGCCCATACCTTGACCACGGTCATGGAATCCGTGATGAAATCGGTGGTGCCGGCCGTGATGGAAGCTCCCGACGAAAATGGCGCTAAACACTGGAAACCCGCCATAGTAATATCCAGAATAATCTGGGTATCCATAATAGGGGTATTCGTAGTACGAGTATCCATAGTACGGGTGATCGTAATAGGGGTACCCATAATAAGGATAGGTATCGCTGGGAGTCCTGGAATAGCCTTCGGCGGTGTAGGTATCGTCGTAGTAGGCCGCAGTTGGAACTTCGCTGCATCCTGATAGAAAAAACAACGCCGAAGCAGCCATCGCGGCAGCGCGAATCGTGCTCATGGCTTACCCCCTGCCACGTCAAGTGAATCACGTCGCAAATGTTGCTGATGCTGTACACATCAAATTGGCTCCAACAGGCAGCCCTGTGACCAGCATCTCAACTCAGCCCCCCTTGGTACTGCGCCCACGCTATATAAAGCATGCCGTCAGAAGGGCGCAAAACTTGGACTCGTGGTGGATGCTCCCCTGGCAATCCGGCTTTTCTCATCCAGGTCCATTTGGGCCGAGCGTCTGAATTGTTTAGCCACTTTCGGTCAACTTTGGATGGAACAGCCCTTTAATTAAGTTTAGGCGCCACAGTGCATCTATGCGCTCCTTTGCGAGATTGCGACGACGCACATCTACGACCATGACGGCCCGCGAAAAGCTGGATATTATGAAATGAAAGACCTGCAATCATCGGAGCACTCGGCAGCGCTCGGCTCACTGTGACGTCTACGGCTCAAGCGCACGTGAACGTCGACATTGGCATAGGCGTCCCCGGTGTAATCTATGCTGAACCTGCGCTTCGCCTGTATATGCTGTGGGCGATCGCTGGCACCCACGGCACCACGCAGTCATCGGGTTAGTCTGACCTGCCGGGGCGGGTCGCGCTCGGGTGAGAGCTGAGACCGCAAGCTTGCGGTTGCCGCGTCGGCATGCTTGCTGCAGCAGCGACTTGCTCGACCACCAATGCAGAATTCTGCTGTGTTGATTCGTCCATCTCAGGCACAGCTGTGTGCGCCTCTAAACCGCACACCAAATCCTGGTTGCGAACGGGGATAAGACTCCGGAACGACTCCTCGATTTGCCCCGCCATCGACGGCGTGGCAATCTCCTGCAGTATCCCAAGGAATTCTCCGAACACCGCCTCGACGGAAGCTGGGTCCGTTGCTTCGATGAGCTGCCTCCTGACGGGGTGGTCCGTTGTACCGAACGTTCGGACCATTGCGTCCATCAGATACATCCTGGCCGCGGCAAGTGACCGCCTTTGGAGGGCCGCTTCGGACTTTGCGGATACAGGCGGCACTTCCGCAAACGACTGAACAGCAGGCTCGTCATCGGCTTCGCTGACTGTTCGGATGAAGCCCACATGCAGCAATTGGAACACTGCGCTCGCGTCTAGTCCGAGTTCCCCGGCACAGGCGAGAATCTCCTTCGAGCTGGTCCGGCCATCTACCATAATGAGGAGCGCGCGGCGGCGACCATCGAGTGCCCCCGACCGTGCTGCCACTTCCTGCCGACCTCTATCTGTTTTTTCCAACAGCCCAAAAAGACTTTCCATCACGCGCCCTCATTGCAGGTGGCGGCAAACCTAAGACCTCCAGGTTACATACGTGTGACAACCTGATGCACATACGCCGTGGCCTGTCGTCCATTGCCGTACCAGGCGACACACTTCCGGCACCTACTCCCCGCGGACAGATTTGGATACAAAATCGTGGGATGACCCCGTCAACGAGCATTCCGCTCCCCTCGTTTCTATTGACAACTGCCTCCGACTTTTCATGCCAGACCTTCCTATAGGGCAGTCCATTCAGGTAGGCAGTATTCACAGAGGATATGTAACCATGAGAAAGATTTTGTCGCTGGCCATCCTGGCGGCGGTCGCCGCCGTTGCATCTGCCGGCGCGCAGGCTCATGTGAATGTTGGTGTCGGCATCGGCGTCCCGCTACCCTTCGTCGCTGCGCCCGTGTACGCCCCCGCTCCTGTTTACGCTCCGCCACCAGTGGTCGTGGAGTCGCAACCTGTAGTGGTTGCGCCAGGATACTACGACGACTGGCGCGAGCGTGCGTGGCGGGAACGCCAATGGCGTGAGCAACGCTGGAGAGAGCATGAATGGAGAGAACGCCACCGCGAATGGCATCGCTGGCACGATGACGACGACTGAACTCTGGGTGATACTGCCAAACCTCTATTGTGAATTGCTATCGACTCCAATATGCTTGGCTGCCACAGACTACTGAACTGGAGAGCCACTATGCTGCGGATTCCCTTGCTCGTACTCGCGGGCGTGTTCTCCACCGGCGCACTCGCCGGTGCTAAATGCGTCGCACATCCCAAAGCCGAATGGATGAAAGAAGCCGATGCCAAAGCGAAGATTGAGGCGCAGGGCTACAACATCAAAAAATTCAAAGTGGATGGCAACTGCTACGAAATCTATGGCACCACAAAGGAAGGCAAAAAGGCCGAGATTTACTACGACACCAAGACGCTGGATGTCGTGAAATCGGAGATCGGGAAATAGCGTTAGCCGATTGAGCTCAACATGGTGACAAGCACCGCGTCGGTACGCGTCTGGGATATTTTGGTTCGCCTGACCCATTGGAGCGTGGCGGCGCTTGTGTTGTGGAACCTGTTCGAGGACTCCGGCGGACCGCTGCATCGAGCCGTCGGATATGTTGCGGCGGGCCTCGTCCTGTTTCGCATTCTCTGGGGCTTCATCGGCACCGAGCCTGCACGGTTTTCTACTTGGGTCCCCACGCCCTCCAGCGTCATCTCGGACCTCAAAGGAACGATTGCCCGCCGGCCACCACGGCATCTAAGTCATACACCGCTCGGGGCGCTGATGATGCTCACAATGTGGACGCTCATCCTTGCGCTCGCGGTGACGGGGTGGATATCGAGGCTAGATAGGTTCTGGGGCGAGGACTGGCCGAAGGACGTTCATGGGCTATTGGCAGACACATTGATGGTGCTGATAGTCATACACGTCATTGCCGCCATCGCCATGAGCATGGTTCACAAAGAGAATCTCATCGTCGCCATGCTGACTGGTAGGAAACGACAGGCTAGGGACCATGAGGACCCCGCTATGTAGGCTTGCGAACAACCTGCGTATGCTCGCAACACCTACTCTCGCACAGCCGGTGCCCGCCAACAACCGCGGACCGCAATGAAGGCTCGCGCGGCAGTCAAAGAGCTCGTGGAGGTAGTACTCAAGCCATTGCTACCTCTGGCCGTTCCTGCCTCGTTGGGCAATCAGTCCCAGGTACACCAAAGCACCCAGCCTGGAACTGGGGAACCAAGTACGGACACAGCCCTCCAATGCGAGAGATTATCAATCCGCGCACCAGGTCGAATAAAACTGAGGCGCCTCTGCGAGGGTGGACCTCCACTCTAATCGCAACCGCGATTTCCGGCTAATGACACACCGAACCTGGAGAAAGGCTACGTGTGGCATGTCCCCCTCAAACTAGAGACAGAGAGAGCACCACTGGCCAACGCCCGAACTAATATTTGTTTCAGTCACCCAATGCTTGCCGACATCTGCTTACGCACCGCATCAAACTCGGATTGCCCACAAATAATGGCATTGCTTGAACGATGCCACCTGACGGCAGTAAATATCGTCTCAATCATCGGAAGCTTCTTCGTCGCGTTACGTGGCAGCCGCATCATCGGTTGCGCAGCGGCAGAACCTCACGGCGAGTCTATCCTCATCCGCTCGGTCGGCGTAGACCCACTCTTTCGCAACCAGGGCATTGCCAGCCGTTTGGTCGAGGTCCTTCTGATGCAGGCACGCGGCGCGGAAACTCGCAACGTATTTCTCTTTTCCAAGCGAGCTCCCGCATTCTTTGCTCGGTGGGGATTCTTGCTCTTCCCTAGCGACAAGGTGCCAACTGCGGTCCAGGCGACCCCGGAGTTTCAGCTAGCCAAGGCGTCTGCGGCGCTATGCATGCGATGTGAACTCCGATAGCGGGACAGCACCCCAGTTCTCGAAGAACAGGGGCCTGTCACTCCACGCTATGCCTACTCGGCAATGAGAAATTTGTCGCGATTCTTGCCGAGCCAGGCCGGTGCACGGCCACGGCCGGTCCAAGTAGCACCGGTTTTCGGGTCTTGATACTTCGGTGGCAGGGATACCTTTTCCTTCGCCGGAGCCTTAGCCTTGCCGGCAGCCGCCGGGCGGCCACGGCGACGTTTGGGAGTCAGGTCATCAACCGTCAACTCATATCAGCGATTGTATCTTCTCGATGACACCAGCGACTTCGGTTTGACGAACTTCGGTGAGCTGAGCCTCCAGCTTCTCCCTTTCTGCCAGCAATTGTTTGTAGGTAGCCATACTGTCTCCTTGGGGTGGATATTAGCGCCATCGTACCTGAGCTCGTCAAATATCGCGACTGTCGGTAGGTATCCTACTGGAATAATCTATCCGAATAGAAACCATGGCGGCATAGGTGCGTGCGATAGCAATCCACTGAGGCGACTCGAGATTTCGATGAAGCTGCATCTGATGAAAAACTGAGCCGATCTAGCCGTGCTTCACAATTATGGCTGGCCTCCCGAATCTGAAAGACGTCTTGACCCTCGCGCGACTGCAGGCAATGGCCGACACGAGGACCACGCGGTCCCGGAAGCGGGCAAGGACGTCCCGCTCGCGCGGCAGCCAGGCCAACTGGCGATCTCCGACGCGGCAATTCGGAACGGTCGAAACGGGCGGGCGCGGGCCGCTATCGGAAGAGGAACGCCACCACCGCGTCGCAATGGGCCTCAACGGCCTTTGCCTGCATGGCATTGATCCCATGCACGTACTTCATCTCCGCCGTGAGGAGGTATGGCACCTGCGAGACGGCCGTGATCATGTAGAGCAACATCACCGGATTGACTTCCTCGAGTCCCGGAATGTTTGCCTTGACATGCTTGATCAACTGGATCGTCCGGTTGTGGCGTGGGCGAATGAACTCCTGCGCCATCCATTGCAGGCGCTCAGAGTCGCGGTTGGCCTCTTGCATGATCAGACGTGCGTGTTCAGGGTGCCGCGCGCAGTATCGGATGTAGCCGCGAATGTAGTCCTTCACGGCATCCAGTGAAAATCCCTCCGATCCAGGCTCCGGCTGCGCAAGCTCTTCACTGAAACGATCGAACAAGTAAGCCACGCTTTCACGCCACAGGCTCTCCTTGCTCCCGAAGTAATAGCGAACCATGGCATGGTTGACACCGGCCCTGTCCGCAATATCCCGCAGGCTCACCGCGTCGAACCCGTACGTCGAGAACTGTTCGAGCGCGATGCCCAGTATCTCGGCTCGCGTTTGCTCGCTTCTTTTCTGTTGTGCCTGCCTGGCGGTGTGCATCCTGGTATTCCTTTTGAGTCTCGCGCGCCCCGCAGCCCGCTCACGGTCCGCTTCTTCCCTGATGGGCTCTCGGGGATTGTACTGATGCAAGGATCCGGTGTCGTCCTTGACGCCCGGAAATCACGTCTGATAAATTATCCATGTGGATAGTTATGGTTGTGGCCTATGCAGAAAGTTCACGCGCCCCGGGCAGCGTCGATCCCATACAGTGAGCGGCTTCATGCCAGTCACTGGTTCGTCACCTTGCCCGAAACCATGCGCGAGCAAATGCTAGCCGCGGCGGGACTGCTGTCGATGCAGCCTGGAGAGACCCTGTTCCGGCGCGGAGATCCGCCCTGCGGCCTCTATTTCCTGCTCGACGGTGCGCTCACTGCCGGTTCGACCGACGCCAGGGGCAAGGAGAGCCTGCTGACGGTGATCGAGCCGACGACGTGGTTTGGCGAGATATCCCTCTTCGATGGCCTTCCGTGCACGCACGATGTCGTGGCGGTGGGCCACGCATTGCTGCTGCACATGCCGCAGGCCGCGCTGCTGCGCCTGCTCGACGCGGAGCCGCGCTGCTGGCGGCATTTCGCCTTGCTGATGGCCCAGAAGGTCCGCGTCGTGTTCCGAAGCACCGAGGCGTTCAGTCTATTGAGCGCGTCTCAGCGGCTGGCGGCGCGCCTGCTGTGGATCGCGGAAGGCTATGGCGGCATGAGCGTGGGCCTGACCCGCATCGGGCTGACGCAGGAACGCCTGGCATCCATGCTTGCGCTGTCGCGGCAAACCACCAACCAGATCCTCAAGGACCTCGAAAGCCAGGGCATCGTGCAACTGCTGTGTGGCGAGCTGCGAATCCTGGACACGGAGCGGCTGCGACTGGCCGGCAACGGGCACTGCTGACGCCGCGCGGCATCGGAATGACCGGGATGTCGTGCAGCTGACAGACAAGGGCCGATGGCAGTGCGAGCATGTGCCGACAACAACAGCAGTAAAGACCGGAGACACCGATGCCCCCAAACGCGATGCGACAGCCAGGGAGAATCCTGCTGGCCACCTTGCTGCTGACTGCCTGCGCTCGGCCGGACATCGCCGCAGTACAGGCGCCGCGATCTGGCGTCGTGGAAACAGGCGCGGCTTCCCGGATCAGCCACGTGGGACGCTGGCTCGTGGACGCCAAGGGGCGGGTCAGAATCGTTCACGGGGTAAACGTGGTCGTCAAGCATCCGCCTTACGCGCCTGCCGCAATGGGTTTTGGCACAAAGGAGATGGACGGCCTTGCGCGTGAGGGTTTCAACGGCGTGCGGCTTGGCGTGGTACATGCCGCGCTCGAACCGCAGCCCGGCGTCAGTGACGACGGCTACCTGGCTTCGCTGCAGGCCACGCAGCAGCGGCTCGCCGCGCGCGGTGTCTTCACCCTGATCGACATGCACCAGGACGGCTATTCCCGCCAATACGCCGACCCGCGGCGCCTGCTGCAAATGGCGGAAGGCGACACCGGTGCGGCGGAGGTCAACAACGGCTTCGCCGGCTGGATGTCACCGGACCATGGCCTGCCGAACGAGAATCCCGGGCACCCCTATTACTACATGACCTCGCAGGCCATCAACCGCGCGTTCGACGACCTCTACGCCAACGCGCAAGGGCCAGCGGGCAGCGGACTGGCGGATCAGTTCGCCACCACCTGGCGCCGCGTGGCGCAGGCGTTCGCCGGCAAGCCCGGCGTGCTTGGCTACGAGCTCCTGAACGAGCCCTGGCCGGGCACGGGCTGGCCCACGTGCGCCAGCGTGCAAGGTTGCCCCGGTTTCGATCGGGATGTCATGACGCCATTCCACCAGAGGCTGCTACGGTCCATCCGGCAGGTGGATACCGACACGCTTGTCTTCCAGGAACCGAATCCCTTGTTCAACGTTGGCGTGTCGACCCACGTGGACAAGCTGGATGGCCGGTCCGGTTTCGCCTTCCACAACTACGCGTACAAGAGCGACCGGCTATTCCAGGCGCTCGGCGCGCGGCCCGGCCATTCCGCTCTGGCGGCTGCCGTGGCGCCATTGATCCGGGGCACGCCCGCGGAGCGGGAAGCGCGCGTCTTTGCGAACGCCGAGGCGCACACGCGCGCTACCGGCGATGCGCTGCTGATGACCGAGTTCGGTGGCATCGATGCGCCGGATGGCAACCTGCAGACGGTGGGCCGCATGGTGGCCGCCGCCGATGACGCCATGATGCCCTGGTTCTACTGGCGCTACCCCGTACCGGCTGATTCCTCCAGGGCGTCGTGGGAGGACCTGCTCGACGTCCTGGTGCGCCCTTATCCGCAGGCCGTCGCCGGCACGCCGCAATCCTGGCGATTCGACAGGTCGAACCGGGTATTCACGCTGGGCTATGCCACGCAACCCGTCGGCGCCGCCCTGCAGCCCGGCGCACTGACGCAGGTCTTCGTGCCCGAGCGCCACTATCCGCACGGCTATCGGGTCGAGGTGTCCGGCGCGATTGTCCGCTCGGCACCAAACGCGCGGCACTTGCGTCTGGCGGCAGAAGACGGGGCCAGCGAGGTCACGGTCCGGATCTTACCGTTGCCATAGCCGGAGTCGCCGGCGAGGAGGATCTCGCGGGAAGGATGCCGCCGCCCGGCGGCCTTGTCGCCCTCTTGAACCGCCTGTTTCCTCTGCGGGGTTGTCGAGGCAATGTCCATGCCTTCGCGGCAGGGAACGGCTCGTCCATCTAAAGAGTTCGAACGTCGGCAAAGCCTGTCACCCCAAGCCTCCAGGAGGAGAGCGAGGCGAAGCCAATCGTGCGCACAACAACAATAAGACAGGAGGAGAAACATGCAAAAGAAGAAGTACCTTGCCGGCGCTGTCGCGCTTGCGTCAACCGTTGGTCTTGCCCACGCACAATCGGGCGTTACGCTTTACGGCGTGGTCGATGTGCCGATCGCGTATGCCAACCACCAGGCTACGGGAGCGCCGAGCATCAACCCGGTCACCGGCGTCGTGACAAGGAAATCCGGCGGAAACCGGTTTTCCCTCGAAACGAATGGCGGATTGTCGGGGTCGCGATGGGGCCTGCGCGGCGAGGAAGACCTGGGCGGCGGCCTGCGAGCGCTCTTCGTTCTCGAAAGCGGCTTTGGTGCGGACACCGGACAGTCCCTGCAGGGTGGCCGCCTGTTCGGCAGGAAGGCGTACGTTGGCCTGCAGAGCGACCGTCTTGGTCAACTGACGTTCGGCCGACAGGACACGACCATGTTCAACCTGCTGGGCAACTTCTCGCCGACCAAGTACGCCCTGCTGTTCGAGCCGATCGTGGCGCTGCTGGGCCCGACCTATGGCCAGGACAATGTCGTCAGGTACAGCGGTGTCTACGGACCGTTGACGGCCATGGCCCACTACAGCTTCGGGGCCGGGCTTCCGCTGCTCGGGACGACGCCTCTTGCAGGACAGGGGACCGGCGAAACGCCGGGTCACGCCAGGGACAACACATCCTACGGCGTCGGCTTCTCGTACCTGAACAACACCTTTGGCGTGGCGGCCACCTACGATCAATGGAATCCGGCCGTAACGCCGGGAAGCACGGGAACTGTAAAAAAGGCGGCGCTTGCCGCCACCTACTACCTTGGCCGCGCAAAACTTGTGGCCGGCTATCGCTGGGGGCAGAACAAGGATCCCGGCGGCGGTACGCTGCTGCGCGACGACTACTGGTGGGCAGGCGTCAATTACCAAGCGACCTCTGCGCTGTCGCTGAGCCTCGTGTACTACTACGACAACCTCAAGGTATCGAGAACCAACGCGTCGCAACCCGCCCCCAATCCGCCGAATCCCTGGCAGGTTAACTTTGTCGCCGACTATGCCTTCTCCAAACGCACGGATGTCTACATGACGCTGGCGTATGTGAAGAATGCCGCCCTGAACTTCGACTCGGCGGCAATCAGTTATGCCAATGGCGCCTTTCTCACGCCGGGAAGTAACGACCAGATCGGTGCGGCAGTCGGCGTTCGCCACAAATTCTAGGGATCCAACTCCATGAAGCACAAAAAGCGAGGCGGAACACCAAGGGACGTTCCCTTGCCTGCAGCTTTGCACGCGGGATCCGGCCGGGCTGGCCGCCTTCGTACGGCGGGATGGATCGCCGGCGCAATCGCCGTGCCAATGGCCATCGGCATGACTGCCGGCGCGGTGAGCGGCATGCAAACCGCAACAGATACATCAATAGGCGCGAAGCCTGCTCCGCAGGTCATCATCGGTGATGGTGTCAATGGACCACGGGACATGGCATGGATCCCTGGCGGCGAGTTCCTGATGGGCAGCGACCATCCTGTCGCCCAGGCCAACGAGCGTCCGGCGCACAAGACGCGCGTGCATGGATTCTGGATGGACCGGCATCACGTGACCAATGCCGAGTTTCGCGCGTTCGTCGCGGCGACCGGCTATGTCACCACGGCGGAAAGAAAGCCTGACTGGGAAACGATCAAGGTGCAGGTCCCGCCGGGCACGCCGCGTCCGCCCGACAGCGCGCTGTTTCCGGGCGGCATGGTCTTTGTCGGCACGGACCACCCGGTGTCCTTGCAGGACTACTCCCGCTGGTGGCGTTTTGTGCCGCGCGCCGACTGGCGCCATCCGAATGGCTCCGGCAGCTCCATCGAAGGCAAGGCCAGCCATCCCGTTGTGCAAGTCTCCTATGAGGACGCGCAAGCCTATGCCAAATGGTCCGGCAAACGGCTGCCGACCGAGGCCGAATGGGAGTTCGCGTCACGTGGCGGCCTGGAACAGGCGACTTACTCCTGGGGCGATCAGTTCGCCCCAGGTGGCAGGCAGATGGCCAACGTCTGGCAGGGCCAGCAGTCCCAACCCTTCCCGGTGGTCAGCCCCAAGAGGGGCGGAGCACCCGGCACAAGCGCAGCCGGAACATTTCCCGCCAACGGCTTTGGGCTCTCCGACATGACCGGGAACGCCTGGCAATGGGTGCCAGATTGGTATCGCGCGGACCAGTTCAGGCGTGCCGCCAGCACTGACCGGGAGCAAGTCGACCCACAAGGCCCGGCCGACAGTTGGGATCCCTCGGAACCCGGCATTCCCGAGCAAGCGCCAAGGCGGGTGATCCGTGGAGGCTCCTTTCTCTGCAACCAGGACTATTGCTTGAGCTACCGCCCAAGTGCCAGGCGTGGGGCTGATCCGTATACAAGCATGTCGCACCTGGGTTTCCGGCTGGTGATGGATCAGGACCCCTGGCAGGCAAGGCAGACGCGAGCGAACGCGCCAACGACTGGCGGCTAAGCCGAGCGCCTGCCCGGTAACCACCGAACACGAAGGAGACAACGATGCACCCCGAACAACTCAAGCCCTCATCGCCGAAGCGTCGCGCCCTCCTCCAGGGCATTGCCACCACGATTGGCCTTGCCGGTCTCCCCGCATTGGGTCGCGCGGAGGACGAATGCTTCGCCAGCGATTTCGTATGGGGCGTTGCCGCCTCCGCGGCGCAAACGGAAAGCCGAACCGGTCGCGGCCGCAGCAACTGGGATGAGTTCGCCGACAGAACCGGCACAATCGCAGACGGCTCCACCAACGCACGTTGCACCGGCTTCGAGCAGAACTTTGCGAGCGATATCGCAATGCTGGCGGCAGCGGGTGTCAAGGCTTTCCGCTTCTCGATCGGCTGGCCGCGCGTCCAGCCCAACGGGCCCGGCGCGGCAATCGCGGCTGGGTTGTCAACTTACGAGCGCATCATCGATGCCATGATGGAACACGGCATCGAACCGTTCCCGACAATCTTTCATTGGGATATTCCTGTCTGGGCGGGAGACTTCAGAAGCCGCGATCTCGCGTTTCGCCTGGCCGACTACGCGGACATCGTCACGCGCAAGCTCGGCGATCGCGTGAAGAACTGGATCGTCCTGAACGAGCCCAACAGCCTGGCCATCCGCGGATATGGCGTCGGTGTCCATGCACCTGGCTTGCGCTCTGCGGAGGCGATGTTCGCCGCCATGCACCATCAGAACCTGGCGCAAGGGCTGGCGTTCCAGGCCATGCGCGCCAGTTCGCGCAAGGGCACGCGGATTGGCACCACCATCAATCTGCAGCCCGTTCGCGCGGAGGGCAACCGTCCGGAGAACGAGCCGGCGGCGCGCATGGCCGACATCCTTTGGAACCGGGCGTTTCTTGATCCGTTGTACGGCAAGGGCTACCCCGCCGCGATCCTGCCGATGCTGGCGCCCGTCATCAAGCCGGGCGATATGGATATCGTGAGCGCGAGGCCGGATTTCCTTGGCATGAACTATTACTCGCGCATCTATGTGAAATCGGCACAGGGCGCGCCACTCGGCATCGATCAGGGAAACGCTCCGCCCAACCTCCCACACACCGCCTATTTTCCGGTTGAGCCGGATGGCATGACCGAGATGCTGTTGCGGCTGCATAGCGAGTACGGTGCTCCGGAGATCTACATCACCGAAACCGGCTTCGCGCTGAATGACCCGTCGCCTCGCGCAGGGATGGTTGACGATACGCAGCGCGTCAAGCATCTGGCCAGCTATCTTCGCGCCGCGCTCGACGCGCATCGGCGCGGTGTAAGCCTGAAAGGCCTGTTCTATTGGTCGGCCACGGACAACTGGGAATGGGGCCAGGGATTCACGAAGAAGTTCGGACTGATCCATGTCGACATGGAGACCCAGGTCCGCACGCCCAAGCGCAGCCTTGCCTATTACGCAGCATGTATCAAGCGCAACGCGGCCGCATGACCGCAATGAGTGAGAGGGATGGGATGAAGTGCTTCCGGACAATGACATATCGGCGCGGCACCGTGTTCCATGCCGTTCGTGCCGCGCTACAGGGGCTTGCTTTGCTCCTGGTTCTGCAGGTTGGCACGGTGCATGCCGAACCGCACCAACGCCAGGGGCCGAACATCCTCTGGATCACGATCGAGGATATAACGACCTTTCTCAGTGGATACGGGAATCGCGATGTCAGGACGCCCAATATCGACCGGCTGGCGGCGGAGGGCGTGCGTTATGCCCATGCCTACCAGGTGTCCGGCGTATGCGCACCGTCACGCTCGGCGCTAATCACCGGCATGTATCCCACCTCCGTTGGGACGTTTCATCATCGCACCGGTCCGGGGGAGCTCTCGATTTCTCGCGTCACTGCCAGTGAAAAGCCGAAGGGGGTTCCAGAGAAATACGCCGTCGTGCTACCGCCGCAGGTGAAAGCGTTTCCTGAGTATCTCCGGAAGGCGGGCTATTACACCTCCAACAATCAGAAAACAGACTACCAGTTCGAGGCGCCCGTCACGGTCTGGGACGAGAACGGTCCCGCGGCTTCCTATCGGCATCGCCCGAAGGACAAGCCGTTCTTCGCGGTCTTCAATTTCTTCCTGACGCACGAATCGATGGTGACGTTCCGGAAAGACGCCTTGCTCGAGGCGCCATCCAGCATATCCGTACCGCCAATCTATCCGGACGCGCCAGCGGTTCGGAACGATATGGCGCGAATGTATACCAATATCGTACTGATGGATCGTCAGGTTGGCGAACCGCTGCCGCGGCCAGCACAGAAACAACTTTCTCCATGGGAGACTCCTCAGGTCTTAGCGCAGCGGCTGGAACGCCGCCCGAAGCTCTTCGGCAAAGAGCTGCGGCTGTTCCCAGGCAGCGAAGTGGCCGCCCTTGTCCGCTTCGTGGAAGTAGATCAGATTCCGATAGGCACGCCGGGTCCAGGTTTCAGGTGGGCGATAGACGTCTTCTGGAAATACCGTCACCGCCACGGGCAGCGAAATCATTCCCTCCGCTTCGGGGATGGCAACGCCGGCTAAGCGCGGGCGTACCGTCGGCGCGCTGCTGGGTGGTCTCTCCTCTGGCGTGCTGCTCGCGCGCACGTTGAGCGGTCTCGTCGGTGCCTACTTCGGCTGGCCCACGGCGGGCGCTCCAATCGGCCTCCGTGCGCCTTCCGCTCGAGGAGTGCGGGGAGACCCGCCGCGCGGCTCCGGTAGGCCAGATTCTCGAACTCCGCGTCCCGTACTGGTCCCGTCAGAATGCCCGAGAGCAGAAACCCGCGCTACGTAATGCCCCTCTCTTCCCATCGCCATGGAAGCGCTGAATGACCGCTGTACTTCGGAAGCTGACGCCGGAGCCGTACTGGGGCGAACGACGGCGGCGGGTCGGGAAGAGCCGTCCGCCGCCGTGCCAGTCAATGGCGGCTCATCGGCCCGTCTGGCCGTTTGAGCCACTACTGTCACACGACCGGGTTGGCCCCGGTGGATATCGCGCCAGCCGTGGTAGCGCCATAAAGTTGCGCTCGCGACACTTGCGGCCAGTGCGCTAAGCCGATGCAAGGCGCGCCGGGTGGCGCGCTTTTCTTTCTGGTCCGGACGGACTAAGGTTGGACTATGCTGCGACCAGACAAGGGAGGCAGCCATGTCGATGGTCTCAATGGAGCCGGGAAGTTATCGCGTCGAGCGGCCGAATGACCCGGGTGAGGTGATCGACCTGATCAGGCAGCAAGATCTCCAGGTGGTCGACCTCAGGTTCACGGATCTGCCTGGTCTGTGGCAACACTTCTCTATTACCCTGCCCGAAGTCAACGACGATCTGTTCACGTCCGGCATCGGCTTCGACGGGTCCTCAATTCGCGGTTTCCAGGAGATTCACGAGTCCGACATGCTGGTGAGGCCGGACCCGGCGACCGCCTTTGTCGACCCGTTCTGCGAAACGCCGACGCTATCGATCATCTGCGACGTGATAGACCCGATTCTGCGGCAGCCTTATTCCCGCGACCCACGTCATATCGCCAGAAAGGCAGAGTTGTACCTGCAGCAGACCGGCCTAGCCACGACTTGCTACTTCGGCCCCGAGCTGGAGTTCTTCATCTTCGACTCCATTCGCTTTGGACAGGACCAGCACTCAGGCTACTACCATGTGGAGTCGGCCGAAGGAGAATGGACCTCAGGTCGCGACGAGGGGGCCTATGGTGGGGGCAACCTCGGCTACAAGCAGCGCTACAAGGAAGGCTACTTTCCCGTTCCGCCACACGACACGCTACAGGACATCCGCTCCGAGATCGTCCTGGCGCTGATGAAGACCGGCGTCCAGGTCGAGGTCCATCACCATGAGGTGGCGACCGCGGGCCAGAACGAGATCGACATGCGCTTTGCGCCGCTGACCCGGATGGCGGACAACGTGATGATGTACAAGTACATCTGCAAGAACGTGGCGCGCCGGCATGGCAAGGTCGCGACGTTCATGCCAAAGCCCCTTTTCGCGGACAACGCAAGCGGCATGCATTGCCACCAGAGCCTGTGGAAGGGCGGCGAGAACCTTTTCTATGACGCGAGCGGCTGGGCGCTGACATCTGAAATGTGCCGCTGGTACATCGGCGGCTTGCTCAGGCATGCTCCGGCCCTGATGGCCTTCTGCGCCCCGAGCACGAATTCCTACAAGCGCCTGGTGCCGGGCTACGAGGCACCTGTCAACCTGGCCATGTCACAGCGCAATCGTTCCGCCGCCGCCAGGATCCCGATGTATTCCGATTCGCCGAGCGCGAGGCGCGTAGAATTCCGCTGTCCCGATCCTTCGGCCAATGCCTACCTTGCTTTTTCGGCAATGCTGCTGGCCGGGCTGGACGGCATTGAAAACCACATCGATCCGGGCGATCCGCTCGACAAGAACATCTATGAGCTTTCCCGTGAGGAGGCCGCAAACATTCGCCAGGTGCCGGGGTCGCTCGAGGAATCCCTGTCGGCGCTGGAAGTCGATTCGGCCTTCCTGCTAAAAGGGGACGTCTTTACAGAAGACGTGATCAAAACCTGGATCGACTACAAGCGCAGGCGCGAGATCGATACGCTGAAGCTGCGGCCGCACCCGTGGGAGTTTTATCTCTATTTCGATATTTGAGGTGTCAGTCTCAGGATGGCTCGACGCCGGGAGTGGACCAGACGGTTGATATTTCGGATACGCATGTTTGTTGTTCCAGGTTGGATGAATACAAGGGACTGAGTCCAGCGCGGTCGTTCCGTCACGCAGAGGCGTGAACGTATAGGCATGCCGTTGCTGGACACATGGGGGTATGCGTCATCCGGCTTGCTGACTGGCGCGCCCATTTGTGCGCGCGGATTTGGCATTCAAACTTCGGCAGCAGGAGTCAGGCCGGCCGACTTCGCACCGGTCTTCTCCAGGTTGCCCATGGCCAGGAACAGGCCAATACCACCCAGAATCATCAGTGTGCCCAAGACGAACAGGCCATTGTCGAGACTGCCTGTCGTGGCCTTAATCCAGCCGATCATGGTGGGACTGAAGAAGCTCCCCAACTGACCCAGGCTGCTAATGACGGCAATCCCCCCCGCGGCGCCAGCGCCAGAGAGGTAGCGTTGCGGAATTGCCCAAAAGATGGGTAGGGCCGAGAAGGAGAACGTCACGGCAATGGCAAGCAATACCAGCGCAGCGGGCAGGCTGTGTGTCCAAAAGGCCAGGACGAACAACGAAATGCCGCCGCAGAACGTACAGGCGAGATAGTGCCAGCGTCGCTCCTGCTTCGCGTCCGAACGTCTGGAAATCACCAGTATTCCGAGCGCCCCGATGCCGTACGGAATCGCGCTGAGATAGCCGACCTCGAAGATCGTCTTCGCACCGGCACCCTTGATCACGGCTGGCAGCCAGAAGCTGATCGCCATCGTTCCGCAGACCAGCGAGAAATAGGCAGCAGCCAGGAGATACACACGCGCATCCCTCAGCACGTCCCTCATGGAATTCGCTGCACCTTCGGTCTTCAGTTTGTCCTCTTCGCTCAGCCTGGTGAGCAAGGTATCGCACTCCTGCGGTGTCAGCCACGCGGCGGTGCGCGGACCGTCATCGATCATCCAGTAGGCCATGATCCCAAGTACTACCGCAGGAATTCCCTCCAGTATGAACATCCATTGCCAGCCTCTGAGACCATAAAGCCCATTGGTATGGTCGATGATCGTTCCAGACACGATTCCCCCCACGACGCCGGCAACGGCAATGCCCACGAACATCCACGAAGTCGCGGTAGCTCGCCGGCTCGACGGGAACCAGTAGGTCAGATAAAGCACGATCCCAGGGAAGAAGCCGGCCTCGAACAGACCCAGCAGGAAACGCATCCCATACAGTTGCCAAGGTTCAACAACGAAAGCCATCCCGGCGGAAACCAGACCCCAGCATGCCATGATCCGCACGAAGGTTCG
>NZ_BAAILO010000109.1:0-2546 GCF_054589115.1 Cupriavidus sp. 8B
GGCCCCGATGGTCGGTCAAACTCCCCCACCTGTGGTCACCTCAAACTCCCCCACCTGAAGGGGCGCTGGAAGTGATGTAGGCGCCCGGCAGGACGTTACCTTGTTCCCCTCGCATGAAGCAGAGGGGTTGCCGGAGTGAACGTCTTGAAGCCACATCTACAAACCACCATTGCTACGCTGGTCGCGGCAGGCAAAGGCCAGCGGGAGATCGCACGCATTACCGGGATCGATCGCAAGACGATTCGAGGATATCAAGAACGATTTGCCGCCGCCCAGGCAAACTCCCCCACGGTGACCACCGGCTCTGGGGCGCAAATTCCCCCACCCCGACCGCCGACAAATAGCGGACACACGTTGTCGGCCTGCGCGCCGTATCAGGAATTTGTCCAAGCCCAGGTGCGTCTGCATCGGAACGCCACGGCCATCTACCAGGACTTGGTGGACCAGTTCGGCTTTGCCTCCAGCTACGAAAGCGTCAAGCGCTTCGTCAGGACCATGCGCCACCACGCGCCGGCGCAATTCGACCGACTGGAATTCCTGCCCGGCGAGGAGGTGCAGGTCGACTACGGCGAAGGCGCTCCGACCCGGATGCCAGGCACGGACCGTTATCGCAAGCCGCGACTGTTCGTGATGACGTTGCGCCATTCCCGGCACAGCTTCCGGCGTGTGGTGTGGAAGTCGAGCCATCAGGTCTGGGCGGAACTGCATGAGCAGGCTTGGCGCTACTTCGGCGGCGTGACCCAGTACGTGGTGCTGGACAACCTGAAGGAAGGCGTACTCAAGCCCGACCTGTACGAGCCCGAGCTCAACCCGGTGTATGCCGCCATGCTGGCCCACTACGGCGTGGTAGCCGATCCAGCGCGCGTGCGCGATCCTGACCGCAAGGGCACGGTCGAGAACGCGATCCAGCATACCCAGGCCACCGCCCTGAAGGGGCGCCGCTTCGAGTCAATCGAGGAGCAAAACGCGTTCCTTGAGCAGTGGGAGACGAACTGGGCCTCCAAGCGGATCCACGGCAGCACTCGGCGTCAGGTCCAGGCGATGTTCGAGGAAGAACGCCCTCATCTGCGGGCACTGCCGGCGCATAACTTCGAGTACTTCACCGACAAGGTCTACACCGTCTACGACGACACGTGCATTCGCGTCGATCACAGCAGCTACGCGGCCCGGCCGGCTGCTATTGGCAGCCGGGTGCTGGTGCGCAAGTACGCGCATCGGCTGGAAATCCGCGACCTGAAAACCCAGGCCTTGCTACGCAGCCATGATCTGGCGGACCGGCCCGGCACCGTGGTGCTACCGCAGGACGAGCGCCTGTTCAATCCCTCGCGCGAGACACGGCGCATTCTTGCCCAGGCCAAAGCCATCGGGTCCTCCGCCGAACGCCTGTGCCAGCTCTTGTTCGACACCGAGGGGCGTGTGGGCCAGCGCAAGCTGTGGGGCATCGTCGGTCTTGTCCGGCGGTATCCCCGTCGGCTGATCGACGCGGCGTGCGAAACCGCCTTGCGCGAAGGTGCGCCCAGCTACCGGCAGGTCAAGGCCTTGACCGAACGCCTGCTCGAGCAAGCGCTGGCCGACCTCGATACGCCAATCCAGGGCGAACTGCCCCTGACCCAGGAACATCCTTTGATTCGGGGCGGCGACGACTATGCCGACCTGTTCTCGCTCGGCGCCAGACAAAGCGCCGCCGCCAACCCAGGAGATCACCCATGACCATGAGCTTTGCTGAAATCGATCGTGCCTTGCGCGAACTGCGACTGTCCGGTATTGGCGCCACACTGGAGACCCGCGTGCTGCAGGCCCAGGCCAGCCAGCAACCCTTCCTCGAGACCTTCTCCATGATCCTGCAAGATGAACTGGATCGCCGCCGTTCCCGGCTACTCGAGCGGCGCTATCAGCAGTCCGGCCTGGATGAGCGCCGAACCCTGGTCGACTTCGATTGGGCGTTCAACCCGAAGCTGCCGCGCCAGGCCTGCTTCGAGTTGCACACCTTGAAGTTCATCGCCGACGCCGACAATGCGCTGCTAATTGGCAAGCCCGGCACCGGCAAGAGCCACGTTGCCAAGGCCATTGCGTACAACGCTACCCTACAGGGCATGAAGGTGCGTTACGTCGAGTCCGACACGGTGTTCGCCGGCTACGCCGTGGACACGCGCGCCGATCAGGACAGATTGCTCAAGACCTTGCTCGAGCCGGAACTGGTGGTGCTCGACGACCTGTTCCTGGCAAAACGCATCCCGGACGCCGCCGCCGAACTGCTGCAGACCCTGGTCCATCAGCGCTACAAACTGCGTCGCAGCATCATCGTCACCTCCAACCGCGTGGTGCAGGACTGGGGGCGATACCTCGGCGACAACACCATGGCCACTACCATTCTGGATCGTCTGATGCATCGATCCAAGCTTCTCGAGTTCGAAGGAAAAAGCTACCGCCTCAAAGAAGCCGCCACCAGGCTTGCTGTTTCTGAGAAGGCCGATTCATAATCTGCCCGTCCTGCCTGGGGGAATTTAGCCGACCACAAGTGGGGGAGTTTGAAGTGACCGTCCGGG
>NZ_BAAILO010000110.1:0-10537 GCF_054589115.1 Cupriavidus sp. 8B
GCCGGACAATCTCACGGCGTGGCAGGCAAAGGGTGAAGAACAGAGCTACCTCGTCAAGACCAGGCAGTCGGAGCACGACGTTGCCGGCGCGGAGATCGATAAGTACCGCGTCAGCAGTCGCCCGACCGTCGCGCTCGTGGCGCGTTATGGCGCACAAGGGCAAACCGGCAACCTGGCTCCCTGGATTGCAGGCAGCAACACCCGAACCGCGACGATCGGCTTGCAGCTCAACATTCCGCTGTACGCGGGCGGCGGACTGGATTCGCGCGAGCGGGAATCGGTTGCGAGGAAGAGCCAGGCGGAGCAGGAGGTTGCCGCCGCCCGGCGAGACGTGCGTTTGAAGGTGCAGGACGGATTCCTTTCGGTGAAAACGGGCGTGTCGCGCGTCGCTGCACTCGAGCAGTCGTTGACTTCGGCGCGTAGTGCGCTCGCGGCAACGACGCTTGGCCGGGACGTCGGCACCCGTACGCAACCCGACGTACTCGACGCGCAGCAGCGCGTGTTCACCGCTGAGCTCGACCTGGTCCAGGCACGCTTGGACTACCTCCTTGGCCGTCTGAAGCTTGCCGCGGCGGCGGGGGAATTGAGCGAGGAAACCTTGCGCTCGCTGAATGCCTGGCTCGCAGCCTGATCGCGAAATCCTATGCTAGGAGATCTGCAGCACTATTGGAGCGGCGCCTTTCTCGCCGCCAACGCGTTCATCGGGCTGAACATGGTGGGCGCGCTGCTGCTCGGCATGCTGGTTGGCTACGAGCGCTCATATAACGGCCGCGCCGCCGGCATGCGCACTTATGGCCTCGTGTGCATGGCGTCGACAGCGCTGACGGTGTTCGTCGGTCACGCGCCGCTCTGGTACGGCGGTGCCATTGCGAACGTCCAGGCAGACGCGACCCATGTGGTCCAGGGTGTCGTCACCGGCGTCGGCTTCCTTTGCGCGGGGGTCATCATGAAGGACGGCATGCGCATCCGCGGCCTCACCACCGCGGCATCCATCTGGGCTGCCTCGGCCATAGGCGTGTTGCTCGGCGTTGGATTCTATGCCGCCGCGTTGCTGCTCGCCGTGCTATGCGTGAGCTCGATGTCTCTGTTGCACCGGCTTGAGTCCAGGCTTCCGGGGCGCATGACGCTTGATGTGTCGCTGACTTTCCAGCCCGGAGAAGCGCCGGATCTCGATCTACTGATCGACAGGGCAAAGTCCCGCGGATATCGCGTGCTGCACGACAGCCTGACCATCACGTTTGCCGACAACCAGGCCGTGTGGCGAGTCAGCCTGGTCGCACCGGACAAGGCGCGCGCGCTATCGCCGGCAGGACTGGCGGCCGAAATGGCTGCAACCCAGGGTGTCTCCCGGTTCAGCATCGTGCCGGTGCGCAGTTGAGCCGGGTAAGCGAACACACCGATATCTTGCCTATAAGATGGGCCCTCCGCCGGAGTGGTCGAGGACGTGAATACGCGATCGTCGGCGTGGGCCGGGAAGCCGAGCAGTGCCGGTGAGCTTGACGCGCGGGACGACCGAGGTCTTGGACAACCCCTTCCTTGAGAGCCTCAAAGTGCACCTTGACCGTTTTGGTGAGCGGCATTTTCGGCTACTTATCCCTTGCGACGGGCGGTCATTACGCCTCTAATGAGTTCGTGGCAGGCGAAGGCTGTCAGAGGGCGATATGCGCTGCACAAAATGCGGGTTCGAGAACCCCGCGGGAGGAAAATTCTGCGAGGAGTGCGGGCAAAGGCTTGCGCAGATCTGCCCGCAATGCGGCCATGAATCCAGCCCCGCAGCAAAGTTCTGCGGTTCTTGCGGCGCGCCCATGACGGAGCTGACCGCAACGCCAGTCGCTGCCGCACTGCCAACGCCCGCTGTCCCCGCACCGGTTCTTTACACGCCGCCCCATCTCGCCGAACGCATCCTCGCCGAGCAGGCCGCGATGGAGGCCAGGGGACAGGCTGCCGGCGAACGCAAGACCATTACGGCGCTGTTTGCGGACATGGCCGGCTCGACCGCCTTGATCCAGGACCTGGACCCCGAAGAAGCACGCGGGCTGATCGACCCCGTGATCGCGCTGATGATGGAGGCCGTGCATCACTACGAGGGATACGTTGCCAAGTCCCTGGGCGACGGCATCCTGGCTTTGTTCGGCGCGCCGATTGCCCACGAGGACCACCCCTTGCGGGCGTTGTACGCGGCGCTGCGCATGCAGGAAACGATGCGCCG
This sequence comes from Cupriavidus sp. 8B, assembly GCF_054589115.1. Classification (NCBI taxonomy): domain Bacteria; kingdom Pseudomonadati; phylum Pseudomonadota; class Betaproteobacteria; order Burkholderiales; family Burkholderiaceae; genus Cupriavidus; species Cupriavidus sp. 8B. The sequence goes on from NZ_BAAILO010000110.1 coordinate 2,210, forward strand.
CCATGGTGACCGGTACCGTCTGGAGCAGGGTGTCCCGCTGCAGATCCGGGTCGGCATCCATACCGGCGAAGTGGTGGTGCGCTCGATCCGCAAGGATGACTTGCGCGCGGACTACGATCCGGTGGGGCACACGATCCATATCGCCTCCCGGATGGAAGGCGTCGCAACACCGTCGTCGATCCTCGTCAGCGAATCGACCCATAAGCTGACCGAGGGGTACTTCGAGTTCAAGGGCCTCGGGACCACGCACGTAAAGGGTATTCGGGAGCCGCTTGCAGTCTATGAGGTGCTCGGCCTCGGCGCCTTGCGCACGCGCCTGCAAGTGGCGGCGCATCGCGGCTTGGCGCGGTTTGTCGGCCGCCGGGCCGAATTGGAGCGCTTGCAGGAGGCGTCGGAGTCGGCCAGGGCGGGGCGAGGGCAGATCGTCGGGGTGGTTGGCGAGGCGGGTGTCGGCAAGTCGCGTCTGTACCACGAATTCAAGGCACGCTCGCAGCGGGGCTGCATGGTGCTCGAAACCTTCTCGGTTTCGCATGGCAAGGCCTTTCCCTATCTGCCTTTGATCGATCTGTTGAGAAACTACTTTCAGATAACCGCGCAGGATGACGAACGGCTGTATCGCGAGAAAGTCACCGGCAGGTTGCTGACCCTGGATCGCACACTGGAGGACCATCTGCCCTATCTGCTTTACCTGCTCGGTATCAGCGAAGCGGGCTCGGCGCTGCCCAAGATGGACGCCACCATCCGGCGCCAGCGCACCTTCGAAGCCATTGCACGGCTACTGATGCGTGAGAGCCAGAGTCAGCCGCTGATGGTCTTGTTCGAAGACTTGCAATGGCTGGACAGTGAGACCGAGGCCTTTCTCAATATCCTCATCGAGCATGTGCCGCGCACCAGGTTGCTTCTGCTCGTCAACTACCGCCCGGAATACGCGCATGACTGGGGCGGGAAACTTTACTACACCCAATTGCAACTGGAACCGCTGGGGCAAGCGGAGGCACAGAGCCTGCTCACGGCCCTGCTGGGAGACCATCCCTCGCTCGTGCCCCTGAAACTGCTTATCCTGGCGAAGACGGAGGGCAACCCGTTCTTTATGGAGGAAGTCGTCAAGACGCTGGCCGAGGAGGGCGTCTTGCCTGGCCAGCCCGGCAGCTACCGGATCGAGAACGCCCCTTCGTCACTTCATATTCCGACGACCGTGCAGGGGGTGCTCGCCGCCCGAATCGATCGGCTTCCCGTCGCCCAGAAGGACTTGCTGCAGACCCTTGCGATCATCGGCAAAGAGTTTCCCTTAAGTCTGATCCAGCATGTCACCGCGCAACCGGAAGAGGAACTGCGCCCGCTTCTGGGTGACCTCCAGGCCGGCGATTTCATTTACGAGCGTCCCGCATTCCCGGAAGTGGAGTACGCGTTCAAACACGCGCTTACCCAGGAGGTGGCCGCTAACTCCCTGCTGACCGGTCAGCGCAGTGTGCTGCATGAACGCACGGCCCGGGCCATCGAGACGTTGTTTCCAGGCCGGCTGAAGGACTATTGCAGCGAACTGGCTCACCATTACAGCAAGAGTGGCAATGTGCCGAAAGCCATCGAATACCTGCATCTGGCGGGCCAGCAGGCCTTGCAGCGTTCAGCACAGATCGAAGCGATCCATCATCTCGGTGCAGCCCTCGAACTGCTCAAGTCCATGGCAGACACCCCCGAACGAGCCCGGGAGGAACTCACCGTGCTGCTGACCCTCGGTCCTGCCTGGATGGCCGCTCGAGGCTATGGTGCGCCAGAGGTGGAGGAGACCTACACGCGTGCATTAGCCTTGTGCGAACAGGGCGGGGAAATACCGCAGATCTTCTCGGCGCAGTTAGGACTGTGGTCGTTTTATCTATTGCGTGCGCAACTCAGTACGGCACACGCCTTGGCGCAGCGGCTGCTCGGTCTCGCGCAGGATAAACAAGATCCGGAACAGCTCGCGGAGGCGCACCGCATTCTCGGCGCCACCTTGCTCCGTCTGGGCGAGATCAGGATGGCCCGGACGCACATGGAGCAGGCGCTGGCACTGCACCGCCCCGATCGGCAAACATACAGCAAACTTCTACGTCATGCGCCGAACCTCGCCCTTCATATCCAGAGCACATTAAGCTGGACGCTCTGGTTTCTGGGCTTGCCGGACCAGTCGCGCGCGCGCAGCGAGGAAGCGCTGGCGCTGGCCAGAAAGTCCTCTGATCCGTTCGGCCTTGCCTTGTGCCTGATCTTCGCGGCCGAATTGCACCAGTACCGGCGCGAAGTGCAACTGGCGCGTGAGTATGCAGACGCCGCCATCGCACTTTCAAGCGACCAGGGGTTCCCCCTCTATCTGGGTTGGGGAACGATCCTGCGCGGCTGGGCGCTTGCCGAGCAGGGTAGTCATGAGGAGGGAATCGCGCAAATACATCAAGGCCTCAGCGCCCGCGAAGCCACCGGAGCGGCATTGGGTCTGCCGACGCTTCTGGGGTTGCTCGCCAACGCTTATGGAAAAGCAAGGCAAGCCGAGGCAGGGCTTCGTGTGCTGAATGAGGCGTTGGCTGTGGTGGAGAACACGGGCGAGCGGTTCGCTGAGCCGATTCTGCTTCGGCTCAAGGGGGAACTGGTTCTGATGTTGGCTGGCGACGAAGCGGGCTCGTCCACCAGGGCCAAAGAGGCCGAAGCCTGTTTTCAGGCGGCAATCACCATTGCTCGTGACCAGGGTGCCAGGTCAGTCGAACTGAAATGTGCGCTGAGCATGGCCCGGCTATGGCAACGCTGCGGCAAGACGGATGCTGCCCGCTCAATCCTGGCGGGTATTCATGGCACGTTCACCGAGGGATTCGATACCGCTGACTGGCAAGATGCAAAAGTACTGTTGGAAAACCTGACGTAGGCGGGTATCCATTCGGGCTTGTCCACGGGCAGCGTGCACGACCTGCCGTCCGCGCTGCGGGGTGGCAACGGCATCGGCAAGTCAAGGGGCGGAAGCGCGCTGCTGAATGCGGCCGGGCGACTGATGATCGTGTTCCATGGCAATGGCGACAAAGCCGTGCCCCGTCCAATGGCAGCCGGCTGGTGGCACTTTAGAGCATCCTATTCCTGCGGTTGCCAAGGCAGCAAGACGACCTGTACCTGTGTTTTCAAGAGACGCTGGGTGATCCGCTGAAGGAAGAGGGCTCTGCCCGCGATGAGTGTTGGCGCAACTGTCAGAGCGTCTACAGACCCGTGAGCGCGAATGTCGCACGGTGGAGGGTGTCGCAAAGGCGTCCACCACAGTCCTTGGACTCGTGGAAGCGGTGCTGAAGGGCTAACCTCGCAGGCGCGTCCCGCGCAGACTTCCCGCCGATTTCCATCGATGAGAGAGATCAAGCAGCGTCGTCTATTCGTACCCCGCGGCGTTGCGGTTCCCGAAGTAAAGGTGCAGCCGCCTGCGGGCGGCTTTTTGTCGCAACCGTCCATGCCGATAACGGCTATCAGCATGGAGTTTCAGATTGCAAAGCCAAGCTGGCCTGGGTGCACCATGGCCGTCACGCGAGGATCGCGTCGTGGTCGAGTCGCAACGTCACTTCGAACGTCTTGTATTTGCGGCGGATCATGCGAGCACCTCGGCTGTGTTTTGACAATTGTTTGCAATCGGCATCAGACCGGATCGGTAAGCTGCAGGAGCCCAAGATGGCCTTCGGGTAGCCGACTTATGACAATCCTTCTTGCCGTTGTTATGGCGTGCGCCTTGATCTTTGCTGCTTACGTCGCACTGTTCTGGTTCTGCGCTTCCTCTCTTTATGGTGACGAGCTCAGCCCCGGTGGTGAAAGTGGTGGCTGGAGTCCTTGGGACCCGGAAAGTAACGCTGCAGATCAGCGCAGCTGCAATGTCAAGTAGGAGCGGGTAACGGATCACGCTTTCACCCCCTCGGAACTTGATACGATTGCTTACATGTGCAGTCCTGCGCAGTGGGTATTCTTCCGACACATCCAATACCCGGAGGGGAAAAGTCTTATGAAATACGTTCTCGTGTTTTCGATTGCTGCCGCTGCGCTGCTGAGCGGCTGTGTTGTCGCTCCGTACGATGGGTACGGCCGCGGCGGATACTACGGCGGACGCGATCGCGGGGACCATGACGGGGATCACGAGGGGCGGGGCCGAAGGGACCGCGGTGGCGACCAGGGTGATCGGCGCGATAGGGGGCGCGGCGATCGCGACTAAGCTCGGTTTCCCGCCCGCTTGGTTCTGGTTCACTTCGTCTCTCCTTTGGCGCTTGCAGCGCGCTCCAAGATCAGCAGGCCGCCTTTGGAAAGCCTACGCGGCAAGGCGATGTTCATAAAAAGGGCGCTCGCGATCATCCAAGATCGCGTATTGAGCGGCTAGGTCGTGCGGATCCGGAACTAGCCAAGCGTCAACGTACTCGGGCTTGATTGGCACAATGCAGCGGTCATGACCCGCCGCAACCACTTCGGGCGGCGGTTCATCAGTGATGGCGGCAAAGGAGAATAGGTCTGCCTCACCGTCGGAGCCCCTGGAGTAGGACCAAAGGCAAGCCACCAACATGTCTTGCGAGGGCTGCGGGCTAAACTCCAAGACTACGTTCTCCCCCTCGCGCTCCACGTTCTCGTAGAAGCGGGTGATAACCATGAGGCCGTGCTGAAAGCCGAACAGCTTGCGCCATGCTTTGTCCAGGTTGTCGCGCCTGGCATTGTAGGTTCCGGGCTTCTGTTTCTCCATCGCTTCCGTCCAGCCAGGCAGACGACATTGATATCGCATTGGAACGATGAGGCGTTGTCCGTTCTTCATGATCATGACCGGTGCATAGTGGCCCGGGAAGATGCGCGCATCGCGATCGAGCGGTGTGATGCGTTGCAGATCCGCCAGATTGCGTTGCGCCCGAGCGATCTTGTCGGTGGCGATGCGCTGATCGTTTTCCGCCTTCTTGGTTGGCTTCGTCGCCAGCGCGCGCTCGGCTCCCGACAGGCGAGTCTTTTGCTGGAACAATTCCGCTTCGAAGGCGTTTGCTTGTTCCTTGTCCGCCGTGGTAACCAGTTCGAGAAGTTCTCTCTCTTCTTCCGTGCGCGGTTGGCGGAACGCGTCGCGCATGGCCTTCGGGATCTTTTGCCAGCCGCCGTCTTGGCGCTTCTCCCAAAACAACTCGACAAAGCGGCGGTAGCTCAGGATCGCGCCATACTCGCGCTCGAATTTTCGGAAGTCGGCCTCGATTTGCGCGGAGTAACACATAACGGGGACGCTCCTCTATCGTCAGGAATGACCTATGGGAAGGATACGCCTATCCCTAGCAGAAGTTCCGGCTGCTGGTCTCCAAGCCCCCGAGAAGTGCCGTCAAATCGACCAACCGCTGCGCCACAAGGTGGCGCACCTCGCCCTCGCACTGCCATTGGCCGTAGACGCCTACCAGGCGCGCGCCGAGCACCTCCTTGCGGAACTTTTCCATCACCGATGGCCAGACGATCACATTGACCGTACCGGTTTCGTCCTCAATGGTCATGAACAGCACGCCCTTGGCGGTGCCAGGCCGCTGCCGCACGGTCACGAGACCGCATCCTCGCGCGAGTTTGCGGTTTTGGAAGGTCGCCAGTGTTGCGGCTGTTTCAAACCGTCGCGCAGCGAGCTGACTGCGCAGCAGCGCGAGGGGATGGCGGTTCAGAGTCAGGCCTGTAGCGCGGTAGTCCGCCACGATTTCCTCACATTCGCTGGGGGCACGCAACGACGGATTCTCTTCCGTGATGTCAGCGGGCCGCAGCAGGTCCTTGTCAGGGACTGCCACCAGTGCTTGCCACAAGGCTTCGCGCCGGTTGCCCGCCAGCATACGAAGCGCATTGCCTGCGGCCAGCACTTGCATGTCGTGGCGATCCAGGCCGGCGCGTCGTGCCAGGTCAGTCGTGGTGTCGAACGGGCGAACTGCCCGGGCTTGCTCGACGCGCCGGGCAGCTTCTTGCCGCATGCCGCGTAGCAGGGACAGGCCCAACCGCACCGCGGGCTTTCCGGAGGCACGCGGCTCGAGGGTCGAGTCCCAGCCGCTGACGCTTACGTCGGCGGGTAGCACTTCTACGCCGTGCCGCTGGCCATCCTGCACCAGTTGCGAGGGGCTGTAGAAGCCCATCGGCTGGCTGTTGAGCAGCGCACATAGGAACACCGCAGGCTCATGACATTTGAGCCAGGCGCTAGCGTAGACCAGCAACGCGAAGCTGGCTGCGTGGCTCTCAGGGAAACCGTACTCGCCGAATCCTTGTATCTGGCGGAAAATGCTCTCAGCGAATTCACGCTCGTAGCCGCGTTCCAGCATGCCGGAGACGATGCGGTCATAGTAGCGTTCGAGGCCACCCTTGCGTTTCCAAGCGGCCATGGCACGGCGGAGCTGGTCGGCCTCGCCCGCTGTGAAGCCGGCCGCCAGCATCGCCACCTGCATGACCTGTTCCTGGAAGATTGGTACGCCGAGCGTGCGCGACAGCGCTTGCTCCATGGCTGGACTGGGATAGCTGACGGCTTCCTTGCCCTGGCGCCGCCGCAAGTAGGGGTGGACCATGCCGCCCTGGACAGGGCCCGGACGGACAATGGCCACCTCGATGACCAGATCGTAGAACGTGCGCGGCCGAAGCCGCGGCAGCATCGACATCTGGGCACGCGACTCCACCTGGAAGACACCTACACTGTCGGCGTGGCAGAGCATCTCGTAGGTGGCGGGATCCTCGGCGGGAATGTCCTGCAGTTCGAAAACCTCCCCGCGCTGCTCCGAGACCAGGTCGAGTGCCCGGCGGATGGCGGACAGCATGCCAAGTGCAAGGACGTCCACCTTGAGCAGGCCGACCGCGTCGAGGTCGTCCTTATCCCACTGGATGACGCTGCGCTCCGGCATGGCTGCGTTCTCGATCGGCACCAGGCGTGAAAGCTTGCCGCGGGCGAGCACGAAGCCACCAGAATGCTGGGAAAGATGGCGTGGGAAACCAAGCAGCTGCATCGCCATATTGGCCCACCGCTGGGTCAGTTCGCTCTCGGTGTCGACACCGCTTTCCGCGAAACGCTTAAGCAGGTCCTCCTTGGTATCGAACCAGTGGTGCGCCTTGGCGACTATGTCGACGATTGCCGGGTCTACACCCAGTGCCTTGCCGGATTCGCGCAACGCGCTGCGCGGCCGATAGGTGGCCACGGCCGCAGCGAGCGCCGCGCGGTCGCGTCCATACTTGGCGTACAGGTACTGGATCACCTCTTCGCGCCGCTGGTGCTCGAAATCGACGTCGATGTCAGGCGGCTCGCCACGTTCCTTGGATATGAAACGCTCGAACAGCAGGTTGCCGCGCGCGGGATCGACCTCCGTGACGCCAAGGCAATAGCACACAGCAGAGTTCGCGGCTGACCCGCGGCCTTGGCAGAGGATGCGGTTGGAACGGGCGAAGCGAACAATGTCGTAGACCGTCAGGAAGTACGGTTCGTACTGCATATCGCTGATCAACTCGAGCTCGTATTCTATCTGGCGCTGGACGTTCGACGGGATCCCTTGGGGAAAGCGGCGATGAGCGCCGATGTAGGTTTGATCCCTCAGGTAGTCGGCGGGCGCGACCCCATCGGGCGCGACCTCGCCGGGGTACTCATAGCGCAGTTCATCCAGCGAGAACGTGCTTAGGTTGGCGATATGCAATGACTCGGTCAGCAACCGGTGCGGATAGATGTTGGCCAGCCGCAGGCGCGAGCGGAGGTGCTGCTCCGCGTTGGGCGTAAGGCGATATCCGCACTCGGGCACGGACGTGCGCAGCCGGATGGCACTCAGCACGTCATGCAGCGGCTTGCGGGAGCGCACGTGCATCAGTACGTGGCCGGTGGCCACCACGCGCAGATGGTTGTCGGCCGCGGTCCGCAACACGCCGGCGCGGTGGAAGTCGTCCATCGCGCGGTACAACAGGCTCAGGCTGATCCACGCGCGTCCGGCGAACGTGGCGGTGATCCAGGCGGCCTGGCTATCTAGCCGGTCCGCCGGTGTGCAGTAGTCCGGTGTGAAGATGAGGGTGCAGTCGGGCAAGCCCCTCAGGTGCGCGTAGGGTGCCTCGGGTGCATCCAGGTCGCGCGGAGTCAGCAGGTAGGCGCCCTTGGCAGTCCGCGTGCGGGCCAGCGTGATGAGCTCGCATAGGTTGCCGTAGCCTTCGCGATTGCGCGTGATCGCGATGAAGGAGACAGCCGGGCTGCCGTCGGCATTGACCAGCCGGAAGAAGGCGCCGACCAGCAGCTTGAGGCCGTGTTTCTTGGCCTCGGTGTGGGCGCGGACGATGCCTGCCAGCGAACATTCGTCCGTGATGGCCAGGGCGCTGTAACCGAGTTCGACCGCGCGCTCGACC
>NZ_BAAILO010000111.1:0-365 GCF_054589115.1 Cupriavidus sp. 8B
CGCCCAAACTGCGTGTAGCCGTCACCCCCGGTGGCATTCGGCTGATTGACCCGGAAGATGCCCGCCTTGTCGCTGTAGAACGCGACCGGCTTGCCGTGGCACTCAAGGTAAGCCCGTGTCGCCTCGAAATATGCAAAGGCCGATTCGGTTGGCACGAAGCGCAACGCCATCAGTTGGCTGGTGGCGTCGTCGACGTAGACCAGCAACGTGCAAGGCGACGAGCGGTCTTCGAACCAGGCGTGGTCGCTGCCATCGATCTGGATCAGTTCGCCCAAACAGGCGCGCCGATTCCTTGGCTGGTGGACCTTGGGCGGGCGCAGCCGGCGCGGCACCCAAAAACCCGCGTCAATCATAAGGCCGCGCAC
>NZ_BAAILO010000112.1:0-233 GCF_054589115.1 Cupriavidus sp. 8B
TGGCCAACAACCGGACACCGCCGGGCCTTGCGGCGCGGGCGCTCGGCCTGATCCGCGACAACTATGCCGACTTCGGTCCAACCCTGGCCTGCGAGAAGCTGCGTGAGCGCCATGGCATCGCGCTGGCCAAGGAGACCGTGCGCGGCCTTATGATTGACGCGGGTTTTTGGGTGCCGCGCCGGCTGCGCCCGCCCAAGGTCCACCAGCCAAGGAATCGGCGCGCCTGTTTGGGC
>NZ_BAAILO010000113.1:0-622 GCF_054589115.1 Cupriavidus sp. 8B
TCCCTGTGGATAACTCCGCTGGAATCCCGCTATATACAATATTGGGCAGTAAACGCCCCTTGCAACAGCGAACCCCAAGATACCAACTGTGCCTGGACAACGTGTAGCGGCTAAGCGGTAATGTCTGCTTTTGGCTAAGCTCAAATGTCCGAGTTTGGCCAGCGTAAGCTTGACGAGCGCCACGGAGCCCGTCATGCCAGCAGGAGCCATTACCATGACGATGCGGCAGATCGACCGGCTCAAGGTCATCCAGGCGCTGGCCGACGCCTACCTAAAGACCGGGGTTGCGGCATCCAGACTGGGACTGACCGCTCGCCAGACCTTGCGCCTGCTGCGCCGGTACCAACAGGACGGCGCCGCCGGCTTGCTCAATCGCCACCAGGGTCAATTGGCCAACAACCGGACACCGCCGGGCCTTGCGGCGCGGGCGCTCGGCCTGATCCGCGACAACTATGCCGACTTCGGTCCAACCCTGGCCTGCGAGAAGCTGCGCGAGCGCCATGGCATCGCGCTGGCCAAGGAGACGGTGCGCGGCCTTATGATTGACGCGGGTTTTTGGGTGCCGCGCCGGCTGCGCCCGCCCAAGGTCCACCAGCCAAGGAATCGGCGCGCCTGTTTGGGC
>NZ_BAAILO010000114.1:0-20652 GCF_054589115.1 Cupriavidus sp. 8B
GATCGACTCGACCTTCAACGCCTCGCAGCTGATCGGCCAGACCCAGAATGTCGTCAACATGAATGGCAACAACACGGCCTTTGCCGACGACATCAAGTCCCACGTGAGCTCAACGCAGAACGCCCAGAACAACATCTATCGTTGAAGCCACCGCCGCCCTCCCGGCGTGCCGGGCAGGGCGGCCCTTTTCTTGCCGCAGGGCCTTCATTTACAGGTTGGATCGCGCCGCTAGCGGATACACAATGCATGCATGGCGAGTTGATGGCGCGGCTCCTTCGTATTCGGGCCGTGACTGACCCGGCGCAGCTGGCGCCGGCGATGTGGCTGACGGGGGCCGGTGCCCGCCGGGTCATGTTCAGCCCGCTGACGCTCGCAGGAGGCGATCGTGCCAGACCATTCCCCCCCGTTTGTCGTGCGCGGTGCGCGCGCCGCTTTGCGGCGATGCCTGACGGCTGGCGCCTGCCTGCTGGTGCTGGCAGCTTGCGCCGACTTTCGTCCGCCGGTGTACCAGCGGCCGGAAACGCCGGCCAAGCCTGACTGGGCGCGCCAGGGATCGATCACGGTTTCGCCGTCGGACACGATCGTGCCGAACTGGTGGCAGGCGTTCCGGGATCCGTACCTCGATGGACTGGTCGACAAGGCAATCGCGGGCAACTATGACATCAAGGTGCTGGCCGCGCGCATCAAGGTGGCGGGCGCGCAGATTGCCGAGGTCAGGGCCGGCGCGCTGCCGGTCTTCGACTTGGGTGCCGGCGCGAGCTTCGAGAAGAGCACAGGCACGCCGCTCGTCAAGAGCTACAACCTCGGCACCCAGGTCAACTGGGACATCGATATCTGGGGCAAGGTGGAAAAGGGGGTGCAGGCCCAGACGGCCGAATTCAACGCGACCGAAGCGGATTGGCGTGCCGGCTACCTCACCCTGGTCTCCAACGTGTCCATCACCTACTTCCAGATCCTGCAGTTCGACGAACAGATCGATCAGCAGAGCAAGACACTGGTGAGGAACAAGCAGATCCTCACCACCTACCAGGCCATGGTCCAGAACGGCCTGATCCCGAAGATCCGCGTGATGCAGCAGCAGGCCGAGATCAACCGGCTCACCAAGGACCTGCTCGAGTTGCGCCGCTCGCGCGATATTTCCGAGAATGCGCTGGCCACGCTGGTGGGCGTGCCGGCTGGCGTGTTCAAGGTGCCGGCCGGGCGACTGCAGGAGCGGGTGCAACTGCCGGCGGTGCCGGCGGGCCTGCCGTCGCAGTTGCTCTCGCGGCGCCCTGACATCGTGGCGGCGGAATATCGCGTGCTCGAGTCCGTCAACCTGGTCGGCCAGGCGCGCCTGGCGCAGCTGCCCAGCGTCAGCCTGACGGGCCGCGGCGGCACGGCGAGTTTTGCGCTGAGCGACCTGTTGAAGTCGTTCACCTTCGGCTTCATGCCGAGCATCAACCTGCCCATGCTGGACCCGGGCGTGCGTGCCCGGGTGAAGACCTCGGAGGCACAGACCAAGGTGGCAGAGAACGAATATGGCCGCACCGTGATTACGGCGTTCGAGGAAGTGGAGAACGCGCTGGTCAATGTCGACGCGCACAAAAAGCAACGCGTGGAACTGCAGCAGCAGGTAGCGCAACTACGCGTGGTGTCGGCGCAGATCGAGGCGCAGCTGAAGGAAGGCGTGGTGTCCCAGCTCGATGTATTCGAGACCGAGCGATCGCTGCTGAGCGCGCAACAGGAATTGTTGGCCAACCACCAACAAATCCTGGCTGACACTGTCACCCTCTACAAGGCACTTGGTGGCGGGTGGCCAAGCACCGAGGTGAGCAACGCGCCGAAAGAGGCGTCGCAACAGATCGCGAAGTAAGGGGCTGCAACCCGTTGCGCACGCAAGCCGGGCAAGCCCGGCAAGGCGCGAAATACGCTGCCGGCGGACGTTTGACTACGGGCAAGCGTGGCCTACTATGTCCTTAGTCAACACGTTCACGACGCAGCGGGCCGCACAGGCTCGCGCCGTCGCCATGAAACATGGCTTGCCACTGGCGTACGCGTCATGGCACGCGCTGTTGGTGGTATCGAAACATGGCTCCAGACGAAGCTCTGATTGTCGAGATGCGGGCAAAGGTGGGGCAGGCGTTCGATATCGTGCTCGAAGCCATCTCCAACCCTGAGCTCGGCGAGATCCGCATCGACGAGAGCCTGTTCGCCGTGGGCCGCGCGGAAGCGCCTTTCGCCGCATACCCGGCCGACGTGGCCGCAGTGCTCTCGCGCCGCCACGCGCGCATCTTTTCCGAGCATGGCGCGGCCTATATCGCGGATCTGGGCAGCAAGAACGGCACCACCGTCAATGGCGCGACCGTGGCACAGCAGCCAGCCAGGCTGCGCGACGGCGATGAACTACGCTTCGGCGCTGCGCTGTCCTACCGGGTGCGCTTGCATTCGCGCGCGCCAGTCCAGGCACAGAGCCAGACGCCGATTGTGCTGACGCTTGTGCCTGAGCGCGACGATCTTGGCCTGCAGCCGATCGAGGTAGCTGGATTTCCCTTCCTGATCAGCAAGGCGGACGAGACTTTCTCCCGCTACAAGGAGGTCTATCCGCACCAGGTGAACTATGTCTCGCGCCGTCATGCGCACATCTTCCTGAAGGGGAACGATCCATTTGTCGAAGACCTCGGCAGCACCAACGGGACCTTCGTCAACGGCAAGCGGGTGGATGAGCACGCGGTCGCGCTCGGCGAGAGAGATCTCCTCGCGTTCGGCGGCAATCATTTTGTCTATCGGGTAGGCATACGCAACGAGGCCACCGCCACCACCGACGCAACCCTCACCAGTTCGATCCCGCCGCCGCCCGATGGCGCCGAAGTGCCTGCCCAGGGCCCGGCGGCGGCATTGGCCCCGCCGGCAGCTGCACCCACCGCGGCGCCAGAACCCGCCGCCCCGACGCACGATCCCGACAAGACCACGTTCGTCGCCGCTGCTGGCTCCTTCCTGGATATTTTCTGCGTCGACTACGCCGCGCAGCAGGAAGACGAGGTCAATCAGGAGGCATTGCCCCAGCCGGAAGGCGAAGGTGGCGCGACGGACAAGCCGCGTGCACAGGGCAAGTTCGCGCTCGTCATGGGCAGGCTAGGCAGCAGTTTTGGCGCTTCGGAGCGCGCTGGCCTGAAGCGCGCGGCGCGCTGGGGCGGTGTCGTGGCCGTGGCGGTCGTGGCGCTGCTGCTCTTCCTGTTCTTGCGCGGCGCCCCCGAGCGCGAGATGAGGTCCTTGATGGCCAGCGGCGACCATGCCCGCGCCGCGGCCGTAGCCGACGCGTATCTAGAGCGCCACCCGGACAATGCACAGTTCAGGGCGATGGGCACCGAGGCGCTGCTGCGCGACCAGGTGCCGGGATGGATCGCCAAGCTACAGGCGCGCGACTTCAATGGCGCCGAGGCGGCGCTGGCGCGCATGAAGACGCTCGGCGCGCACAATGCCGACGCGCGCGGCCTGCTGGAGGAGCTCGACTGGATTGGCCGGCTGAACCGCTTCGTGGCGGGCCGGGGAGGCGTGGACGCGCCGATCCGCATTTACACCGATGAGGCCAGCATCCGCGCGTTGCTCAAGCACTGGAATGACGACACTCCCGCCCACCAGCGCGCGCTGGACCGCATTGCAGCCTATGTGGCGCAATTCAGGGAGCCATATGCCGATGCGCTCAGCTATGTGCGCAAGCTGCAAAGCGACGACTCGGTCTACCTGGCCGCCGTCGACCGCTTGAATGCATCGCTGGCCACCGGGTTGGCGGGCGAGCATCCCGAAGCGCTGCAGGCCGTGCTGGCGGACTACGCGGAGAAGTATCCAAGGCTCGCCGGCATGGATCGCCTCAAGGAGGACCTGCGGCAGTACATCGCGCTGGACAGTGCGGCACGCGCGGCGGCACTGGGCCCGCTGATGGCCCAGATGGCCAAGGCCAGCTTTTCCACGCCGCCCTTCCAGGCGCGCTTTCGCGTACTGGCGGCCAGCCGCCTGCCGACGCCGGAACTGGTGCGGCAGTACGCCGAGGTGGACAAGGCCTGGCGCGCGGGGGATAGCGCCAAGGCGTTCGCCGGGCTGCAAGCGATAAAGACGGGGCCATGGGCCGCGGCCGTTGCCAAGGACCTCGCGCGCAAGCAGGCCGTCGCCGCGCAGTTCGCCGAGCTGCAGAAGGCGCGCGGCGGCAATGGCAACGAGGATGCCTTGCTGTCGTTCTACGCCATGCTCGATCCCGCGGAGGATACCTATTTCCTCAAGGCGGTCGAGCCCGATGTGGCGGCGATACACGATGCGGCGATCCGGCGCGCGCAGGAACTGATGAACGCCGCGCTTGCGTCGTGGCGCCAGTATCGCCGCGATGGCGCCATCGGCGGCGAGCAGCGGCTGGAGTCCGACATCTCCGCCAAATTCCGCGCGCAGGCACGCCTGCTGTCCAATGCCAGCGCGCAGGCGCACCAGGGCATGCGCATCTACGCGCAACTGAAGGTTGGCGATACGGCGCAATGGAGCCAGGTCCAGGCGGATATCGATTCGGAGACGGAGCTGCAGCGGCGTTCCCTGCAGGAATTGCGCATGGTGCTGAGCCCGGCGCTGCTCAAGTCCAAGCTGGCATTGATTGGAGGGGAGGGTGATGAAGGACGACAGCCGAGACAATCGCCTTAAGCCGCTGTCCGAGGCGCTCGAGGACCACAGCGCTGAGGGCATCGCCATTCTCAGCGCGGAGCCCTGGAAGCTGATGCAGATCTCCGTGCTGGTCATGGTGTCGCTGGTCGTCTGCGCGCTGGTCTGGTCGTTCGTGGGCCACGCGGATGTGATCGTGTCCGCGGACGGCACCCTCGCGCCGGAGTCGGAAGTGCGGCGGTTCTACGCGCCGGTCGATGGAGAACTGGCGGATCTCTATGTGGCCGAGGGCCAGCCGGTGAACAAGGACGACGTGCTGGCGCGGCTGAATGCGCGCGGCGCGATCGAGGCCGCCACCAACGCGCTGGAGGCGCAGCTCAAGCTGCAGGATTCCGAGCGCGAGTGGAAGCAGTTTCCCGACAAGAAGCTGTTGATGGAGCGCAAGGCGGCGGCGTTGAAGCAGCAGATCGATGTGGCGGAGCGCCTGCACGAGAATCGTACTGCGGAGGGCACCACCCGGCTCGCGGAGCAGCAGCGGGCACAGTTGCAGCAGGCGCGCAGCAACCTGGACAGCGCGCGGCGGGCTCGTGAATTCGCACGCCAGGAGCAGGACCGCTATGCCCGCCTGTTTGCGCTGGCGGGTGGCGGCGGGGTCTCGCAGTTGCAGGTGGAGAGCAAGCGGATTGCGGCTGTGGAAGCGGAGAACGCGCTGCAGATTGCCCAGTCGCGGCTGGCGGAGCTGGATTCCAAGCTGAGCCAGGAATTCAACCAGGCCACCGTGCAACTCGAAGGCAGCAGCCAGGAGCTGACCAACCTGCGCATCCAGTACGACGCCGCGCTGCGCGAGATAGCCAATACGGAAGACAAGCTGCGCCTGCAGGTGCAGACCGCGCGGCTGGTTGCCGAGGCGGCGGCGCGCATCCGTTTCGAGAATATCGACAAGGACAACTTCCTGCTGATCCTGGCGCCCGTGGCGGGCGTGATCACCGATGTCAGCTCCACGCAGCGCGGTGACAAGGTCCTGGCCAATGCGCCATTGGGCGGCATCGCGCCCAAGAACGCGCGCCCCGTGCTCAAGATCGAGATTGCCGAGCGCGATCGCGCCTTCCTGCGCGAGGGCTTGCCCGTGAAGCTGAAATTCAACGCCTTTCCCTACCAGCGCTATGGTTTGATCGCCGGCACGCTCGAGTACATCTCGCCGGCGACCAAGCTGGCGGGGCCGAACAAGCAACCGGTATACGAGGGGCGGGTCCGGCTGGCGCAAGACTACTACACGGTGGCGGAAAACAAATACCCGCTGCGCTACGGTATGACCGCCACGGCGGAAATCGTGGTGCGCGAGCGGCGCCTGATCGACCTGGGGCTGGATCCGTTCCGGCAGGTGGCGGGCTGAAGCAAGCGGAGGGCTGAAGCAAGCGGATAGAGGCAAGGATTGGAAGGTGGGTGGAGACGCGTCGGCGGCCCGCACTTGCGGGCCGGCGGATTTTGGCGAATGGGAACAATCAAGGAGCTGACGAGATGACAGCGATTGTGCGGGTCGACGATGAAGTCATCGGGGTCGAGGAATTCATCCGTGTCCTGAAGCTCACGGGCCAATTCGAAGGGCTGATCGAGCAGATCGTCAGGGACAAGCTCACGGTGCACGCGGCGAAGAAGCAGGGCATCACCGTGTCGCCGGAGGAAATCCAGGAACGCGCCGATCAGTTCCGCCGCGTGCAGGGTTTGCACCGCGCGACGGAGATGAACCACTACCTCGATGTGCTCGGTGTGAGCCTGGACGAGTTCGAGGCGTTCGTGACCGATAGCCTCTACCAGGAAAAGATGCTCGCCGAGGTGGCCAGCGACAAGGCCGTGGAGGGCTACTTCAAGCTGCACTCGCCGAAGTTCGACAGCATCGAGGTGAGCCATATCGTGGTGGACGCCGAGGGCAAGGCAAAGGAGCTGATCTCCTACCTGCGGGACGATCCCGACAGCTTTGCCGAGATGGCGCGCGAGCACTCCATCGCGGACACGAAAGAGCAGGGCGGCGCAATCGGCAAGGTCTTGCGCGGCTCACTGAAGACGGATATCGAAGCCAAGGTGTTCAACGCCGCCACCGGCGACCTGCTCGGTCCGTTCCCGTCCCAGGACCGCTCCTTCTTCGAGATCTTCATGGTGAGCGCCAAGCATCCCGCCACGCTCGATGCCGATGTGGCGGCGGAGGTGCGCCGGCTCCTGCGTGAAGACTGGCTGATGGCCAGGGCGCAGGAACACGTCATCGAAGCGCGCTAGCCGCGAGGGCCCAGACGCATATGGAAGCCAGCCCCGAACTGCATCCGCTCGCCGACTTTCTGGCTGGCGTGGAAATACTCTCGCCGTTCTCACGCGAGGAAATGGAGCGGCTGGCGGAGCATGCGCAATCGCTTTCATACGGCTTTGGCGAGACCATCTGCAATGCAGGCGAGCCGGCCGACGGGCTCTTCATCATCAAGTCGGGGTCAGTGCGCATCTTCAACGAAGACAATGGCAAGGAAGTCAGCCTGGGCGTGCGCAAGGCACGCGAGGTGTTCGCCGACATTGCCATGCTGCGCGAGTACCGGCACGAATCCTCGGTGCGGTCTTCCGCCAAGACCGAGTTGCTCTATATTCCGCGCAGCGTGACCGAGCCCATGATCGCGCAGAATCCGGCGGCGATGGCCTTTGTCGCCAGCTATGTGGCGATCAGTTCGGCTGGCGGCTTTGTTGCCCGGCTGTTCGACCTGCGCGGCAAGCTCGACAAGAGCGAGCTGGAGGAGGCCGTGCGCAGCGTGGGCGTGAAGCGCGTGTCCGCCGGCAAGGAGATCCTGAAGCAGGATGCACGGGAAGACCGCCGCCTGTACGTGGTGCGCCAGGGCGAAGTCCGCATCGTGCGGACCGAGGAGGGCGTCGAGTATCCGCTGGCGACCTTGCGCCAGGGCGACATTTTTGGCGAGCGCGCCTGCGTGATGCGCCAGGAACAGATCGCGTCGGCTATCGCCGGCACGGATGCGCGGCTGCTGGTGATTCCGGAAAAGACCGTGCAGCTGATCCTGGAGCGAAATCCCAAGCTGCGCGAAGTGCTGGAGGAGCGCATCCGCTTTATCGACCGGGAGCTGCACCGGCAAAAGAAGATGGCCGAGCGGCGCAAGCATCCAGTGATGCTCGACCTGCGCTCGAAGCCGGAGTTCGGCGAACGCGTGATCCGCCGCTTCGCCCTGGTCGAGCAAGCCGAGGAGATGGATTGCGGCGCTGCCTGCCTGGCGATGATCTGCCGCCATCACGGCATCCCGATGACGCTCGGCAAGCTGCGAGAGCTGGCCAATGTGACCACGCAAGGCGCCACGCTGGACAGCCTGGCCCGCGCCGGCGAGTCGCTCGGCTTTACCACGCGCGGCGTGCAGTGCACGCATGATTCCCTGCTGGGTTTCGAGCTGCCGTTTATCGTGCACTGGGAGGGCTACCACTACGTGGTGGTCTACGGCGTATCCAAGCGCTGGGTGTGGGTGGCCGATCCGGCCCTCGGATTTCGCAAGATGGGCGTGGAGGAGTTCGAGCGCGGGTGGAGCGGCACCTGCCTGCTTTTCACCTCCGGCGAAAGCATGGCGCAACTGGCGGTGGCGCGTTCGCCCTGGCTGCGCTTCATCGGCTACCTGGCGCCGTACAAACGGATCCTCGCACACCTGTTCATGGCGACCTTCGTGATCCAGGTGCTGGGCGTGGTGCCGCCCCTGATCATCCAGAACATCCTGGACGGCGTGGTGGTGCACCAGAACATGGGCCTGCTGAACCTGCTGATACTTGGGCTGATCGTCTCCAGCGTGTTCTCGCAACTGATGAGTTCGGTGCGGGCGTATCTCGCCAACTTCATGGTGCGCAATATGGACTTCGCCATGATGTCGCACTTCTTCAAGCACACCTTGTCGCTGCCGTTTTCCTTCTTCGCCAAGCGCAAGACGGGCGACATCTTCGCCCGCTTCCAGGAGAACCAGACCATCCGCGCCTTCCTGACCGAGTCCACGGTGACGACGGCGCTCAACCTGCTGATGGTGTTTATCTATTTCACCATCATGTTTCTCTACAACGTCAAGATGACGCTGGTGCTGATCGCCTTCGTGGTTCCGATTGCGATCCTGACGATCGTGGCAACGCCAAAGGTAAAGGCCTTCGCGCGCGAGGTGTTCACCACCACGACCGATGCGCGGTCGTACCTGATGGAGACGCTGGGCGGAGTGGAGACGGTCAAGGGCATGGGCATTGAGCGCCCGGTGCGCCTGAAGTGGGAGAAGAAGTACGCCAAGGCGCTGGAGGTCCAGTACAGGGCGCAGGCGTTCCATATCCTGGTGGGGCTGGCCAGCCAGTTGCTCAATGCTGCGACCACCATCGCCGTGCTGTGGGTGGGCGCCAACCTGGTGCTGCAGCGCGAGCTCACCGTCGGCCAGCTCATTGCCTTCAACGCATTCATGGGCAGCGTGCTGGCGCCGTTGATGGGGCTGGTGGCATTGTGGGGCCAGCTCAACGATGCCGGCGTGGCGATGGAGCGCCTGGGCGACGTGCTGGACCTCGATCCGGAGCAAAAGCCGGAGGAACTGGCGTCGCGCGTGATGCTGCCGGACCTGCAGGGCGAGATCAGCCTGGAGGGCGTCTACTTCCGCTACGGCGGGGCCGAAACGCCCTACGTGCTGGAGAACATCAGTTTCAGCATCAAGCCCGGCGAATTGCTGGCCATCGTGGGGCGCAGCGGCTCGGGCAAGACCACGCTGGCCAAGATGCTGGTGGGGTTCTACGTGCCCACGGAAGGCAAGATCACCGTGGATGGCTACGACCTCAGCGTGATCGACAAGGAGTACTACCGCGCGCAGATCGGCTACGTGATGCAGAGCAACCTGCTGTTCTCGGGCACCATTGCCGAGAACATCGCCTGCGGCGACGACAGCCCGGATCGCCGCCATATCGAGGAAGTCGCCAAGATGGCCGACGCCCACGCGTTCATCAGCAAGCTGCCGCTGGGCTACGAGCAGGTGGTGGGCGAGCGCGGCGTGGGTTTGTCCGGCGGACAGATCCAGCGGCTGTGCATTGCCCGCGCGCTTTATCACGATCCACGCCTGCTGGTCTTCGACGAGGCAACCTCGGCGCTGGACACGCAATCGGAGAGCAACATCCTTGGCAACATGCAGGAGATCCTGCAAGGCCGCACCGCCGTGATCATCGCGCACCGCCTGAGCACCATCATGCGCGCGGACAAGATCCTGGTGCTGTACGAAGGGGCCATCGTCGAGCAGGGGCGGCATGAG
This sequence comes from Cupriavidus sp. 8B, assembly GCF_054589115.1. Taxonomy (NCBI): domain Bacteria; kingdom Pseudomonadati; phylum Pseudomonadota; class Betaproteobacteria; order Burkholderiales; family Burkholderiaceae; genus Cupriavidus; species Cupriavidus sp. 8B. The sequence goes on from NZ_BAAILO010000114.1 coordinate 9,906, forward strand.
GAACTGCTGGAGCGCAAGGGCATGTACTACCAACTGGTGCAGAAGCAGTTGAGTTCAGAGTGAGCGCGGTTGCACTGCCCCGGGCGCTGCGGGGGTTGCAATGGCGCATCTGGCCTATCTGCCGTAATGCGACGCATGGGGGAGCGCGACATGAAGCTGTTCAACCAGGGGGGCTCCGTCGGGTCGGCCATCTCCTATGCCGGGCTGATCGAGAAGATCGAGATCCTGCGCTCTACGCTGCGCTGGGCCTCCAAGCTCGAGCGCAACGAGATCGAGAAGCTGCTCAAGCAGGCCACCACGCTGCGCGACGAGGTGATGCAGCTGTCGCACAAGGAGCGCTTTGTGCAGGCGGCCGTGGCAGAGCCGATGCCAGCCGACCTGGCGCCACGCGAGCGTCGCCAGGCGCTGCTGGAGCGCAGCTTTATATTTGAGGGCACCTTCGGCGACAACCCCAAGCTGCTGGAGGCGCTGGAGATCGCCGAGAAGGCTGCGCCCACCGATTTGCCCGTGCTGATCGATGGCGAGAGTGGCACGGGCAAGGAGCTGATGGCCAAGGTGATCCATGCCAACGGCTCCAGGACGGACAAGCCCTATATCTCGGTGAACTGCGGGGCGATCCCGGAGAACCTGCTGGAGTCGGAGCTGTTCGGCCACAAGAAGGGCGCCTTCACGGGCGCGGCCAACGATCGCCGCGGCAAGTTCGAGAGCGCGCATACCGGGACCATCTTCCTCGACGAGATCGGCGAGTTGCCGCTCACCGGGCAGGTCAAGCTGCTGCGCGTGCTGGAGTCGCATGAGATCCAGCGGGTCGGCTCCGACGAGACCATCTCGGTGGACACGCGCATCGTAGCGGCCACCAACCGGGACCTGCGGCGCCTGAGCGAGGAGGGCAAGTTTCGCGAAGACCTGTTCTACCGCCTCAGCGTGATCCACGTCACGCTGCCGCCGCTGCGCGAGCGGCGCGATGAAATCGCCTTGCTGGTAGCGTATTTCGGCGACGAGGCGGCCGGCGCGTTAAAGCGCCGTCCCATCAAGCTGACGCCGCGCCTGCGCGACTTCCTCATGAATTACGCCTATCCCGGCAACATCCGCGAGTTGCGCAACCTGATGTACCGGATCTCCTGCCTCGCCGGCGACACGGCCGATCTCGAGCATCTTCCGCAGGATCTGCGCCCCAAGCCATCGGCGCCGGCGTTGGTGGCCAGCGGCGCCGCGGCACCGCTCGTGGTGGATGCGTCCACGGCCACCTCGCTCAGCGAAGCCAAGCGCGCCGCCAGCGATGAAGCCGAACGCGCATTTCTCGAGCGGGGATTGCAGGAAGTCGGCGGCACGGTAGCGGAGCTGGCCAGGCGCTTCGACATGAATCGCTCGCACCTGCAGATGCTGCTGAAGAAGCACGGCATCCATTCCAAGGATTTCCGCAACCAGGGCGCGGCGCAGGGCGGCAAGGCGCGGTAAGCAGCGCAAAGGCGTGGTGAGCCGGGAGCCAGGCTACAGCGCTGGATTCACCATAGTCTTGTCCGAGGCGTAGAGATCCTCGGCGCGCGCCACCACCGCCGAGATATTGTCGTGGCCGCCGCGGCCCAGCGCCGCGGTCACCAGCGCCTGTGCCGCCAGCTCGCAATCGCCGCAGGCCAGCACGCTGGCGATCTCCGGGTCCCGCAGCTCGTTGCTCAGGCCGTCGCTGCAGAGCAGGAAGATATCGGCATCGGCGACTTCCACCCAGGTCTGGTCCAGTTCCAGCGCCGTGTTCGCGCCTACCGCGCGGGTGATGGTGTTGTGCGCAGGGTGATGCACGGCTTCTTCCGCGGTAATCAGGCCGCGTGCCTTGAGTTCTTCCACGCGGCTGTGGTCCCGGGTCAGCTGGGTCAGGTGCGCGTCCCGGTACAGGTAGATGCGGCTGTCGCCCGCCCACAGGCAGCCACAGAAGCGTTCGCACGCCATCAGCACCACCACCGTGCTGCCAATGCGCCGGACCTGCCGGCGCGCCGCTTCCTCCAGCAACTCGCGATTGACCTCCTGCAAGGCGGTGCGCGCCTCGTCGAGCAAGCTCTCGAGGCTTTGCGGCAGCGGCAGACGGGATAGCGTCTCCACGACGAGGTTGCTGGCGTAGTCGCCAACCGCATGGCCGCCCATGCCGTCCGCCACCACCCAGAGCCCTCGCTCCGGCTGGGCCAGGCAGGCATCCTCATTGCGCTCCCGTACGAGGCCGACATCGGTGCGAGCGGCTGAAGTCCAGCGGAATTGCGATGCACAGGTCACGATCATCTCCGGTGTTCGGGCGAGCTAGGACGCCGCGACGCCACGCCAGTGCCTGGGCGGCATTGGCGTGGCAGGCGGTGCATTGCCGGACCGTGCGGGCCGCGTGCGAACCGGGCTACATCCGGCCGTCGTTCCTTGCCCCTTGTCCCGCTTGCACATTGATGTTCGCGCCGGGCGCCGTATTGCGAACGTCGATGTTCTGGAACTGGTTAACCATCTGATCAGCATAGAAGCTGTTGTTGATCTCGTAAAAGTTGACGACGGGCCCAATGCTTTGCCGGGGCGGGGAGTAGGGCTGGATCCAGCCGAATACCCACGGCGCGCCGCCGCCCCGGATGGCCGCCATGGCCTGGCCGTCCAGCGTGCGGTTGGTGTAGAGGTCTTTGATGGTGAGCGCCGCCATGATGGTCTCCGGTGCGTGGGTTCGGTAGGGGCTGTGTTGCGGTCCGTGGCTTCTTGCCATGCTTCTACATAGCAAAGCGCATGCCAGTGATGCGGCTGAGTCGGCTCAGTGGCGCAAGTGCTTGAATTTGCTGTGTTTTCCCTCCGCGTTGGCGATTCCGGGCTGATCTCGGACTTCGCGGCAGGGCCTGAAGCGTTGGCGCAATGCCAACATCCTCCGCCGGTATGGTGGGGGAACACCACCGCTTTGCCTCGGGCTCGCCGTCCCTTTGCCGTCTTGCGTGAAGTCGCGCCACAGCGCGCTGCCACTGCCACCGAATCCACTTCGTCACGCGCTCACCGTGTCCGGATCCCCTCTGATGGCATGCCGCCAACACTATTGGCATCAAGCTGTTGGCTGGCCGGAGACGCTTTTCCCCTGCCTGGCCGGTTGAAAATCCCGCAATCCTTTGATCTGCCTGGGACTGCGGCGGGTGGCACGGTTGATGCGGATGGTATGGCAACCAGCAGGCAATGCCTGCAGCAAGCAAACAGATCAGAGGCAGCCATGAACCACCAACACCAACAACAAGACCAGGCCATCGATGCCGACCTGCCCCTGGGCGCACACCTGGTCACGGAACGCCGCGGCTATGCCCATCACGGCATCTATATCGGCGAAGGCAAGGTGGTCCATTACGCCGGCTTTGCCGGCTCGCTCCATCGCGGCCCGGTGGAAGAAACCACGGTGGAAGCCTTCGCGGCTGGCCACCCCGTCACCGTGAAGGCCAATCCCTGCGCCAGGTATGTCGGCCTGGACGCAGTTGCGCGCGCCCGCTCCCGTCTCGGTGAAGACAACTACCGGCTCCTGACCAACAACTGCGAGCACTTCTGCACCTGGTGTCTGCTTGGCGAAGGCCGCAGCGAGCAAGTGGAAGCCTGCCTGCACCACCCGTCCATGGCCGTGCAGACCGTCGCCAACCTGCTCAGGACGTTTCTCGAAACCGAGTTCAAGGGCGCGCACCTCGGCGCCGGTGCTGTTTAACGCTTGATCCTAGAGCCAGCCAAGTCAAGGAGACTGACATGCAAACCGCCAAGATATCCCTGCGTGGGCTGATCGACAAATGGCTCGGCCCCAACCTGGCCGCGCCCGCGCGGATCACCCGCGTGCGCAGTTCGCGGGCTTGCCGCAGCGGCTGCATCCGGGTGGATGTGGCCCGCCCGTCGGGGCAGTTGTCGATGTTCTTCTTCCGTCATGACGACGGGTGCTGGTGCGTATTCCCGCCTGCGCTCAGGGTGGGCTGAAGTGCATGCGTTGCGCCTTTACGCCTTTACCTATTCTGAATGCCGTCAGGTGACGCGCGCCAGGGTCACACGTAAGCATTTGTTCGCAGGCTGGACGCTCCCGCGGGCCCGCCAATAAGATCGTCCGGATTTTTCCCAGCCTGGCTTTGCCCTTGCGATGCCAAAGCCGCACTTTTGATCACCGGTTGCGATGGCCGGACGAACCCTTCGGATTGATGCTAGCGAATCGCTCGACCTCGCCCGGAAAGGCGCATTTTCCCAAGATACTTCTCGCCCTGGCCGGCGCCACACTGGTTCTCTGCGCCTGCGGTGGCGGCGATGGCGGCGGTAGCGGGCCCGCCACGCCCGCAGCGGCAGGCGCAACGAGCAATGCCGGCGCTGCGGCCGCTGCCCCCAGCACCAGCCAGACGGTGCCCGCCACCGCAGTGACGGCCTGCTTCACCGTGACCGGCAACGCCGCTGCGGCTTCGGGCGCATCCGGCGTCAGCATCCTGCCCGCGCGCGGCGCGGCCGGCGTGACCGCCTATCACGTGCTCGGCGAGCCCAAGACCGCAGGCCTTTGCTACGCCAACTTCCGTCGCGTGCAGGTCGGGCTTCCCGCGCTGGAAGCGCAGGATGCCATCGGCGTCGCCGCGCAAAACCATAGCAACTACATGCTCTGGAACCAGACGCTTGGTCATGACGAGAATGCCGCCGCGCGGGGCTACACCGGCGCCACGCCGGATGCACGCGTGCAAGCGCTGTACCCGACCGGCGCCACAGCGGAGGTCGTCGGGGGCGCCACGAAATGGAGCTCGGATCCCAACGCGATCCTGGTGCTGGCGTCCAACGACGCCTTGGTGGCCGACCTGTTCGATGCGCCACTCCATCGCGCCACCTTGCTGGGCAGCTACAAGTCCGCGGGGGCCGGCTATGCCGAGCAGAAGAGCACGGCTTCGGGCGGTGCCACGGCATCGTTCTACCAAACTATCGACCTGGCCGATGCCACCATGCCCGGCACCAGCGACCAGATGGTGGCGTATCCCTACGCCGGCCAGGCGGACGTGCCGACCAGCTGGGTGAACAATGAAAGCCCCAATCCCGCGCCGGGCTACCAGAACCAGACGCTTGGCTACCCCATCACCCTGCAAGCCATCGACCGCAGCCAGGCGTTTAACGCGGACACCTTCGTGGTGACCGATGCGCAAGGCAACAACGTCAACTGCCTGAAGGTGGATGCGCGCAGCCCCAACCTGTCCGGTGCGGCTGCCGGCGCTGCGGTCTGTACGCCTCTCGCGCCGCTCGCGAGCGGGACGCGGTACAACGTGAGCGTCAGCGGCCAGCTGGCTGGCAAGCCGCTCAATCTGAGTTGGTCGTTCGTCACCCGGTGAATTTGGCGGGACAGGGGCCTTGTTCTGGTCACGGGACGATATGTCCATCTATGATTGCCTCATGCCCAAGCGTTTAGGAGCGGCGAGATGGAGCGACAGTTCGAGTATGGCGGCTATGCCGTGGTGGCCCGCGCTGTTCCGGTAGCTGGCGGAGGCTTTACGGCGATGGTCGTGATCGCCGACTCGTTCGGCGAAACGCCGCAGCCTTCGTTCGAGGAAGAGGCTGGCGTGGCGGGGACCGCGGAAGCTGCAATTGCCCTGGCAGAAGCCGCAGCCATGCGAGCCATCGACGCGGGGCAGGTGAACTAGCTGCGCGCCACCCTGACTATCGTGCTGGGCAGCCCTTGGCCAGACTTTGCACAGGTGCGCTTGCCACGACTTAAATGGCGGCTGCTGGTTCAGCCTGACGCCCGACCGGGCGTGCAGACCGACCCCTCCGGCGATCGGGGGCGGCGTGTCGTACACTCTTGTGCTTTCACTCGCGGCGTGAGCGTTTCCCTATCTTGTTGATTTGCGACCGACGGCAGGTGCGGGTCGGGTTAAATTGACGGGGAATGCCCTGGAATGGGCACTAGTGCGCGCGTTGGCCGACGGCCGCTGTCGGCCAGCCACCAAGAAGCGATTCGCGAATGTCCCCTCACAGGGCGGACAAGAAACGTTCGTCGACAATGCTTCGAGCTTCCGCAGTCCGCTCTTGACAGGTAGTCCCGCGCGCTGCCTGGTTGCCGCCGACCGAAAGGTCCTGCCCCATGGTCTGCATCAGGATCTCGTGGATTCGCTCACACCATTCCCGGAGGAAGTTTCGGGACGCGTGCCGACTTGATAGTGACGCGCTCGTCATGGTGATGGCGCATTGCTGTTTCAGCGAAGCCGCCCCGGGTCACGAACTTGTTGATACGAGAAGCCCCAGTCATTTCGACGCCGGCCGCCTGGTCGTTGCCTGTGGTTTGGCAATAGTTCGTGCGATTTCGCACAGAGCAAGAAATAGCGAGTCACTAGTCTGGATGATCAGGACACGCCGTTGCTTCGAACGGTGTGCACCGGTCTCCGTGGAGCATTGGATGGATCGCTTTCACCTGTTCGACGCGTCGTTCTGCCCCAGCGTGACCATGGGACGCGTACCCATTTATAGCGGCACGCCCGAGTGCGCCGCGGCGTCGCAAATGACCGCATTTACCACGGCCCTGCAGGCATACACCGGCCAAGTCTTCAATAACTACGATACGCTACACGATTTCTCGGTACGGGAGTACCGGACGTTCTGGCAATGCTTCGTGCAGTGGTCGCAGGGCCTCGCGTGGTCCGGCAGCACCGAGCCGGTCTGCGTCGGCGACGATTGCGAGCATGCACGCTTCTTCCCGCAGGTCCAACTGAACTACGCGGACAACCTGCTTGGCCTGGCGGTAGCGACGCCCGACACACCTGCACTGACCGCATGTCACGCAGATGGCCGACGTGTACGCCTGACCCGCGGCGAACTGCGCAATCGAGTAGCTCGTCTCGCGCATGCTCTCTCGGAGTTGGGGCTGCGCGATGGGGACCGCGTGGTTGGTGTGATGCGCAACGACGCAGATGCGGTCGTTGCCGCGCTGGCCGTCACCGCGCTCGGTGCAACGCTGTCGACCGCTGCGGCCGAAATGAGCGTCGAGACGATCCTCGATCGCTTCGCGCCGCTAGCGCCGCGGCTGCTGTTCGCGCACGCTGCGCAGCGGGCGTTCGACACGGGCATGTCGCTGGCGGATAACATCGCCGATCTGGCTGCTGCGTTACCGTCGCTGCAGGGCGTCGTCCGGCTCGACGACGGAACCTTGCCGGACACCGTCAAGCAGCGAGTCTATTCGCTTGGCGAACTGATCGACAGCGGCGATGCCGGGAGCTTCGTGTGGCGGCGCTTCCCGTTTAACCATCCGCTTTTCATCATGTTCTCGTCGGGCACCACCGGCAAGCCGAAGTGCATTGTGCACGGCGCCGGCGGCAGCCTGCTCGAGCATCTGAAGGAGCATCGGCTGCACTGCGACCTGCGGCCCGGCGATCGATTGTACTTTCACACCACCTGCGCGTGGATGATGTGGAACTGGCAGTTGTCGGCGCTCGCGTCCGGGGCCGAGATCGTTACGTATGACGGCCCGATCTCGACGGTCGATGCGTTGTGGCGCCTCGTCGCCGACGAGCGCGTCACCGTGTTCGGCACAAGTCCCGCTTACCTGAAGATGTGTGAGGACGCGGGCTTGGCGCCAGGGCAGCAATTCGATCTCGGCGCACTACGCGCGATGATGTCGACCGGTGCGGTGTTGTTCGATGCGCAGTTCGAATGGGTACGCGATCACGTGAAGCCGCTGCCCCTGCAGTCGATCTCGGGCGGCACGGACATTCTCGGCTGCTTTGTGCTGGGGAACCCGAACCTGCCGATCTATGCGGGGGAAGCCCAATGCAAGAGCCTTGCGCTCGATGTTCAGGCGTGGGAACAGGGGGGGCGCACCAGCCGAATCGGCGAGCTGGTCTGCGCGAATCCGTTTCCGTCACGTCCGCTCGGTTTTTTTGGCGACACGGACGGTAAGAGGTTTCACGCTGCCTATTTCACCAGCAACGCAGGTGTCTGGACGCACGGCGATCGCATCGAATTTTCGCCGGAAGGCACTGCGCGGCTGCATGGCCGATCCGATGGCGTACTGAATGTTCGCGGCATCAACGTTGGTCCGGGCGAAATCTATCGTGTGCTGAGCGATATCCGGGACATTCGTGAGGCGCTGGTGGTCGAGCAGCGGCCACGCGCCGCGCCGCCTGACCGCACACACGCGCAAAGGTACGACCAGCGCATCGTGCTGCTGCTGGTCTTGCAGGATGGCGTCGCGCTGACCGGCGCGCTGGCCGCCCGAGTGCGCCGCGACCTAGCACGTCGTGCCTCGCCAACGCACGTGCCCGACCGGATCATCGCCGTCGATGAGTTGCCGGTCACGCATAGCGGCAAGCTGTCCGAAGCGGCCGCGCGCAATGCGGTCAACGGCTTGCCGGTCGGCAATGCCGCGGCGTTACGCAATCCCGGATGCCTCGACGCGATCCGGAACCATCCGGCACTGAACCTGGCGGCGCGCGAATTGCCACCCGCCGGCGAGTCCCGCGATCAACTAGAACGTCATTTGCAGGTGCTGTGGGAGAAACTGTTCGACTTCGCGCCGATCGGTCGCGACGACAATTTCTTCGACCTGGGTGGCCATTCGCTGCTCGCAGCGCGGTTGCTCGCCGACGTGCATCAGTCGACCGGGCGCACGATTCCACTCGCGACGCTGCTGATCGCGCCGACGATCGCGCGCCTCGCCGCGGCGATCGACGAGGGCGCACCGCCGCCGCCGTCGCCGATCCTCGTGCCCGTGCGCGCCGGCACCGGGACGCCGCTATTCCTCGTGCATGGCTTGAGCGGCTCGGTGATGGAATGCTGGGGGCTGGTCTGCGCGCTGCGTAGTCCGCGCCCGGTCTATGGACTGCAGGCACGAGGCCTGGATGGCGAGCAGCCGACACAGGGGCGCGTCGAAGACATGGCGGCCAGCTACATCGAACAGATGCGCACCGTGCAGCCGGGCGGACCGTACGCGCTGGCCGGCTACTCGTTGGGCGGGCTGGTCGCGTTCGAGATTGCGCAACAGCTGAGGCGCGCTGGCGAGCACATCGAATTCCTGTGCCTGCTCGATACCTATGTGCACGAGCATTTCCTGCCATGGAATGCTTGGATGCGGCACCGCTGCAGCTATCTGGGCGAGCGGTGGCGCAAGCTTCGCGCGGTGCCTGCGTCGCAGCTTTCCGGTTACCTGACGGACATGCTCGGGAGGGCGGCCGATCGCGTGCGGATGAGCCGCGGGCGCATGACGCGCCGGCCAGACCCCTTCACCGAATCGTTGCCGCCTGCGCTTCGGCGCGTGCGCGAAACGATGGGGCTAGCAATGGCGACCTACCGGCCGCGGCCGTATCACGCGGGCCCGATTGTCTATGTGCGCGCGACGATTCGACAGCAGGATCGCGGCGATCCGATATCGCTGTGGCGGCGTGTCGCGCGCGGCGGCCTGATGATTGCCGAAGTGCCCAGTAGCCATGGCGATATGATCGTCGAACCGAACTTGCAGGTCGTCGCGGCGCTACTGGACGAGGGGTTGGCAAACCCGTGACGCGGCGGGCGTGTTTCATGAGACGCCGCAAGGCGTGAACGGGGATCGAACGGCATGCAGCACGATATTGTCACCGCACGAAACGCGGGACGTACCGCGTCTCTTTTACTGCCTGATCGGAGCCGCCTCTCGTTGCCGGAAAGAGCCGTGCATGTGTGGGTACTGAATGACGCTCTTATCGGGCCAGCATGTTCGACGCTCGCCCACACGCTTTCGCCAGATGAGCGACAGCGTGCCCGAGCCTACAGACACGAAAGGAATCGCAATGACTTCATTGCCCGGCGGAGCCTTCTCCGCTGGCTGATCGGCGGCTATCTGACCTGCAATCCCGAATCCCTGCGCTTTAGTGTTACGCCGTTCGGCAAGCCCGCCTTGCAGTGGCCGCACGCTGCAAGGCTCGCATTCAGTGTTTCCCACACTGACGGGATGACGCTGCTCGCTTTCGCATGGGATTGCCGTGTCGGCGTGGACGTGGAGCGACGGATTGACGGCTTAAACGTTGCGGGCATTGGACGCGGGATATTCTCTCCGATCGAGGAGGAGGCGCTTGACCCGACGCGACCCGATTCGGCTGCAACCCTGCTCAGTATCTGGACCCGAAAGGAAGCTCTGCTGAAGGCGCTCGGCATGGGTCTCTCCGGCGAGCCGAACGCCTATACGACAGAAGACGATTTGCTACTCGGCGAGGGCCGCTGGTGTGCTTCGCATAACGGCACAACCATTTCCGGCTGGACGTGTCTCGACCTCGTCCTCGGGCCGGGAGTCCGCGCAGCGCTAGCCGTGTCGCTCGAAGACGCAAGCGTCACCCTCCACCGTTGCACGTTATCGGCCTGGGCAAACAGCTGACCAATTCGACGGCAATGCCGGATTAACGCTGGGCCTATGAGATGCGCGATCGAACAACCAGGAAGACACATCTGGATGTTTGTCTCGGAGTGCAAAATCTGCCGTGCACTTTTGCCCCATGAACGCCAACGTCATGACGGACTGGAATGGATCAAAAGCCGCGTTGACCGGCCGTTCCTGGCCGATCGCGCCAATTGAGGCACGGTTCCCAATGCTCTTCACGAAGGGGCGGGCGGCGCTGGTGGAAGTGGCGCAGCGCGCGGCGTATGAGGTCAGGCTGGAGGCAGCGGCACGGGCGTGTAGGTAGGCTGGACAGGGTGACGCAAGACGGCGCGCACCGGCCCGCATACTTGCCTCACTTGGTGCGAGGCGTTGCGTAGGGCGTAACGAGTTCAAAGCAATCAAAAAGCGCTGCGGACTTCTTTG
>NZ_BAAILO010000115.1:0-292 GCF_054589115.1 Cupriavidus sp. 8B
GGGGTGGCTTAGTCAATATGACTCCCCTGGGGCAAAGAGGGCTGGCCCGCCGCGAGGAATCAAACGCGGGTTAGCATGACTGCCAGAGCCGCATGGTGTGGACAGTGCCACACCCGGCGATTTCCAGCGCGGAGGCCAGCATGGAACACGATAGCACTTTGTACGTGGGTCTTGACGTCCATAAGGACTCGATCACGGTCGCCTACGCACTCGGCGCGGGCGAGGTCGAACTGCTTGGCAAGATCGGTACCTCGAAGGCCGATATCGATCGCCTGTGCAAGCGCCTGCAGTC
>NZ_BAAILO010000116.1:0-45123 GCF_054589115.1 Cupriavidus sp. 8B
CCTCGAACTTCGGCAGACCCAGGCCGTGGTCGAGGATACCGCTACGCGCCGGCGCTGGGCCTTGCCCTATGCCGCGGTCATCGCCGATGCCACCGCTGCGGCCCAATCGCCACCGCACGACCCACCGCCACCGCCACGTGCGCAGCGTGCTGACTTCATGGTCGGTGACACGGTGGCTTTTACCGACCAGCACCTGCACGAGCGCATCGGCACCGTCGTGCGTGTCAACCAGAAGACCGGGTCCGTACAGTGCAATCCCGACGAAGGCCACTGGCGGGTCTCCTTCGCGCTCCTGCGTAAAGTGGTCGATCTGTAGCTGGCATTCACGAACAGAGGAAGCCGTCAAATCCATTACGGATGGGTTCCGCTGACGCTTACGTATCCGCTCACGATTCCGCAAGAGCAGTTCGATGCCGCGCTAACCGTGTTGGCAGAGGCCCGGGTTGACTTGGCTCGGCTTCGGACGACGAGGCAGTATCAGTGACGTTTCCCCGGAGTTGGACAGTCGAGAACGACGGACTCGCTTTCCCTACGGGTGCATTGACTTCAATTCAGACGACCTTGCTCGGCGGGTGGCCGAGTGAGCCATGGTGAGATGACAATCGTCGCGAAGGCGCGCCGCTACACGATCCAAGTCCGGGCCCACACACCACCTGGATAAGTGGACGTCGGCCTCCAAGTTTGCCCATTTGCGGTGCCATCAGCCGACGGTGGCAAGGACGCGAAATCGCTGTCCGTCAAGCCACTAGCCGTGACCAGAGGCTGGCAGTGTCTCGCGTGCCAATGGTCAGGTATGGTGGTAGTCGAACCCGGGGCTGTCAACTTTCCCGAAGCGTTCCGATCCCAACCGAGGGGCGCTTTGGTGGGGACATAACGGTATCGGGCGGGCCGGCGTGGTTGTGGTTTGGCCGTGTTTAGGCCGCCAAACGGCGGTTCATGGCTGCCGCCATGCGATCGAAGGCCTCCCTGGCTGCCGGGCAGACGTCCATCGCGCGCAAGAAGCCGTGCATGGTCCCCGGAACCGTTTCGATTTTTACTGGAACGCCGGCTCCCTCAAGCAGTGCTGCGTACTCAAGTTCCTCCTCCAACAACGAGTCGTATGCCGCGTTAAGCAGATACGCGGGAGGCAAACCGCGCAAGTCTTCGGTGCTCGCGCGAAGAGGGACAGCTACCGGATCGCCTGCTGCGCGCGGATGCGATCCGAGATATGCAGGAACTAGAGGACGTATTGAGTCATAAGTCAACGTCGTGTCTTTCGCAGTCCGGTAATACAGTCTCTCCGGGTTCATATCGAATACGCCGTAAATCAATGCCTGGCAGCGGATACTTGGGCCGCCTCGCTGCTTCGCCAGCATGCAGACAGCGGTGGAGAGCAGCCCACCCGCACTATCGCCTGCGACGGCGAGCCTCGATGCATCCCAGCCGAGCAACTCCCCGTTGACCACCGTCCATTGCAGTGCTTCCCAGCAATCGTTTTGAGGAGCCGGATACGGATTCTCAGGCGTACGTCGGTACTGGACGCTTACGACGACCGCGCCGGTTGCCTGGGCCAACTGCGCGACAATCATGTCATGGGAGTCTAGGCTCCCCGCGACGAAACCGCCCCCATGGATGTACAAGATAACAGCGGGTGTAGTTTCGTGGGCGGGCCAGTAGATTCGCAGTGGGATCTCTCTGCCTGGCAGCACGACAGAAGTGTTGCGTACGCGCATGCCGGCAGGCCGCGCATAGGTGTAGCGCTCGCCAAGAATATCGTAACGCAGTCGCGTGCCGGCTAGCCCTTGGAGGGGGTTGTCGCGTGCCACCGCGCTCAGCCGGTCGAGGTGTGTCGCGTAGCCCGGGGCGAGCTCAAGTCCATCGTATTCATACATTTGAGTCCTCCATTCAGAAAAAGATGCGGGTCGCATATGCGCCCACCGCTGCTTCTGCAAGACTCAGCACATATAGTCACGACTGCTTCCGGCGGCCTCCGTACGTCGAGCGTGCGGAACGGCGGTGAGCGCGCCAATCGGGACTCTCATGTCCCGGCCCAAAGGCGGCTTGCTCATGTCGTCTCAATGTTGATGTGCAGAAGCGATGCAATGTGACCAATTCTGAAGCAAATCTCGTCGCTTGCGGTGGATTTTGATATGCCGGCTGGGAATGAATCGATTCCAAATTGGCTAGGCTCGGCATACCGTTGAAGTTGCGATGCGCAGTGCGCCGCAGGCGCTTGCGATACTGGGTATGGGAATCGAAATGCGAGGGGAAACACCGATGAGCGGTAGTCGCAACAACGCCAGAGCAGGGTAATGCGCTAACCGCTACTAGCAACGCTTTCTATTCGAACATTTTTCGGGATCGCGAGATTCATTTAAATCATCTCGTGAGGGGGCTTTTGGCTCATTCGAAGCACGGAGAGAGATGATGTGGAACTCAACCAATTCTGCCGGCATATAGACGTGCGAGTACGGCAAAGGGAAAACGTAGCGTCATGGAAGTTCCGAGTTACTCCGAATTGAAGTTGAATGCAATCAGGAAAGAAACTGCACCATCGCTTTGGGTGGCCACAGCGCCACCACCAAGTTCCAGTGCACCTTTGAGCGAATCAAAGACGGTCGACGTATTGGTAATCGGTGGTGGCTACACAGGCCTGTCTACTGCGCTGCATCTGGCCGAACGGGGGGTGGGAGTCTGTGTTACGGAGGCCAAGGAGCCCGGATGGGGCGCGTCCGGTCGGAACGGGGGTCAAGTCAATCCGACACTCAAGCACGATCCCGACGAACTGGTCAGTATGTTTGGCGAGCGGCGTGCGGAAGCGCTTATCAATGTAGTATCGAGATCGGCGGACCTGGTTTTTGACCTTATCGCCCGTCACGCAATTGAGTGCCATCCAGTTCGTGCCGGCTGGCTGCAATTGTCGTACTCACAGAAATCACTGCCGGCACTGCATGCCCGTGCCCGCCAGTGGCAGCGGAGAGGTGCTCCGGTCGAATTGCTCGATTCCGGTGATATCGAGCGTCGCGTCGGCACTCGAGCATTCGCAGGAGGGTGGCTGGATGCCCGCGCAGGCGCTATTCAGCCCCTGGGCTTCGCCAGAGGTTTGGTGCGGGCGGCCCAGAACGCCGGAGCCGCGATACACGGCGGTACGGGCGTCACGTCACTCGAGCGCAGCAACGGCAGGTGGTTAGCGACTCTCTCGACGGGTGCCTCGGTTAGTGCCCAGGAGGTCGTGATCGCCACCAATGGATACGCGGGCTCCTTGTGGCCCCGCCTGAAACAGACGCTGCTGCCCGCCAATAGCTTCATAGTTGCAACGCGCCCCCTTGATGCAAAAATCGCCGATGGCATTCTCGGGCGGGGGGAGACCGCCGCAACGTCTCAACGGTTGCTGCTCTACTTCAGGAAGGATCATACGGGGCGGCTGTTGATGGGTGGCCGGGGATTCTTCTCAGACCCGCGGGAGGCAAAGGATTTTTCGCACCTGGAGCGCTCACTGGCGTTGCTGTTTCCGCAACTCGGACCACTGGAGTACGAATACCGGTGGTCGGGCCGCATCGCGATAACGCGTGACTTTATGCCACACGTCCATCAACCGGCACCAGGAATCACAATGGCCGTGGGTTGCAATGGCCGCGGTATCGCGCTGTGCACAAGCATGGGGAAGCATCTGGCCGCAAAGTTAACAGGTAAAGCGGGCGATTTTCCGTATCCGGTATCCGCCTTGAAGCCAATTCCGCTCCATCGCCTGCAGCGCTTCTACATTGGTGCAGGCGTGGCTTGGTACAGCTTGCTAGACAAACTTTCGTGAGCCACGGGTTCGAACAACATCATAGGAAGTGTAACCATGGGCATTCAAGCTATCCGTTCGTCGGCAACCATCGACACGCTCGTTGATAAAGGGGCAATTGCGTCCCTGGGCGATCCCGCATGCCGCGTATCGAGCGCCGAAGTAATCATCCCGGAGCGTTCCTCGTACAAGACCGGCCTATGGGAATGTACGCCCGGCCGCTTCCGGCGCCAGGTCGCCGCTGCCGAAGTGATGTATATCCTCAGTGGTTCCGGCGATTTTCGGACGGACGCCGGAGACGTATTTCCCTTCGGCAGTGGCGATACGCTGTTCTTCCCACCCGAGACCCACGGCATTTGGAACATCCAGGAGACCGTGCGGAAGGTCTATGTATTGCTTTGAGCCAAGAAACTTACGATTTGGCATTAGCCAGGACGAAGTTCACTGCCTAGCGTGTTGGCGAGAAATGTTCAACGAGCGAGGCGCAGGAAGAGTCAGGTACGCCAGGGATCGAGGTGGCGGGCCACTCGCGGAAGAAGGGCGGACGCAAGCCGCTCGATCCGGCGCTACCGCGTGTTGAAGTCCGGCACGAACTGCCCGAGTCCGAGCGCGTCTGCCCGCACGACGACCTGCCGCTCGTCGAGATCGGTGTAGAGCTCAGTGAGCAACTGGACATCGTGCTGCAGCAGATCCGTGTCCTGCAGCATCAGCGCGCCAAGTACACCTGCCCGCGCTGCGATCTCAGCACTAACCGGCGACAATGCCGACTAGAACGGCGGGGTGCTGCGCGCCATGGAGGAGCCGCTGCGCCAGATTGTGCTGAACGTCGGTGAAGAAGCTTCAGTCATCGTTGCCAAGGTTATTGAGGGCAAGGGCAACTACGGCTACAACGCGGTTTCGGGCGCGTACGGCGATCTGATTGAAATGGGCGAGCTGGAGCCGACCAAGGTCACCTGCGCCGCACTACAGAACGCCGCTTCGGCGGCTTCGCTGATGCTGACCACCGACTGCGCCGCGGCCGAAACGCTCGAAGGAAGACTCGGCTCTGGCAATGCTGGGCGGCCCGGAAGGCATGATGTAGTTTGTGCCGACTGACTGCAGGCGAGCGGCGGCTGCGGGGCAGCACGGTTCGGGTCTAACTCTCGCGCCGCGACGCTCTGGCGGATTCGACGCCGCGCTCTAATCATCAGTTAGGTGGTCTGGCGTTGAGCAGAGTCTCCTCGATTGCCGCGGGCGTGAGTCTCGGTGCCAGCTTCCCGACGAACTCGTATAGATGACGTGGCCAGTAGGCAACTGCCGGTCGCACGGCAGGTCACGGCTTCAACCTCAAATACTCAACTCAGATTGTTGTCGAATGTGACAAGGCAAGAAAGAGCTTGCCATCCTCTACAGCATGCCGCTTGACGTGCGGCGGACGGCGACTCGTGTCGCACTTGAAACAGCTTATTAGCCAGCCTGTGCCGCTACCGGCGTCCGCTTGGCGCTCAGGCCGCGCCGGATGATTTCCGCTACCTGGTCAACGTCCTCGAGAGTATTGAACATAGCGAATGAGATACGAATGCCGTCGCGTTCTGGCGATACGCGTACTTGGTTACGGGCAAGGTAGTCCACCCACTCGTCGACCGGCAGGTCCAACACATAGATATGCGTTCGGTGCTGACGTGTGCGCGGCCCGACAAGCCGGATACCAAGTTCGTCGAGGTGTCCAATCAGGCGGTCGCCCAGCGACAGAACGTGCTCTTCAATTTTTGCGACACCGACACCGCCGATGAGGTCGATGGCTGCACTCAATGCATGCAGGTCCGGCAGGTTCAGGTTGCCTATCTCAAATCGACCAGCATCCTTGCGAAGCTCCAGGTCTTCAGTACGTGCGATGTAGTCGGCAGGTGGGTTGGCCAACCCGGACATTGCCAAGTAGGCGGGTTGCAGTTCGTCGAGACCACTCTTGACATACATGATACCGAGGCCTTGCGGCACGAGTAGACCCTTGTGGGTGCCTGCTGCCAGTACGGAGATGCCAAGCTTCTTTACATCCACTGGAATAACACCGACTGACTGCATGGCATCCACGACCAGGTAGATGCCGCGTTGCTTGCATAGCTCGCCAATGCTGGCAATGTCATGTCGATGTCCGGCATGGAACGTCACATGAGACAGCGAGATGACCTTGGTTCGTGCGTCGACATGCGGTGCGAACGTCGCAGCTGTCGCAACTTCTGCCGTCAACTTGATGAAACGTACCTCAACACCTTTGCGCTTCAGATTTAGCCACGCATAGGCATTATTCGGGTGATCGCCTTCAATCATCAGGACATTGTCGCCGGCGGAAAGCGGTACAGCGTTCGCCGCGATGTTCAGACCTTCAGATGTATTCTTTGTGAACGCTATTTCGCTGGGGAGCGCGTTCAGAAACTTGGCAACATGTTGGCGCGTCTGCTCGGCTCGCTTAAGCCACACCGGCTTCGGACCTGCCATGTCGTGGCCTTCCGAGTAGAAGTTGCGCAACGCGGCGCGTACGCTGGTTGCCAGTGGTGTTTGGTGTGCAGAATCTAGGTAGAGCATCCGCTTTGTAATGGGGAACTCGCTCCGAACGTTGGAAAGGTCGAATCGATTGGTCATGGTCACATTCTCGATATTTAATGGATAGGATGCGTTACTTCATGCAGCTTTCTTGTCGCACGAACAAGGAGTACTGAGGGGGGATTTGCATTTGTAAATGGCTTCCGCCGTGAGGATTTCGCCTTTCGATATGCGTTCTCCATAGGAGGTGTCCGGTGTGTTCGGCATTTGCGCGTCTTCGGGCGAAGAATCGGGGAACTGTTGACCGGTTCACCCGTAGACCTCCCGGCTTGCATGTCGTAGTGACTCAAGGACGGTTGAGATGGCAGGGTCGCTGCTGCTACCTGCGCGGATGGCGGCATCGACCTTCCGCGTCATTGTGGGGGATAGCCTCTTGACACAAAGTTCTCCACGTCGCCGTTGGGTGAGGAGTCGCGGCAGGACAGAAACAGAACAGCCACTCGCTACCATGGCAAGGGTGACTTCGACATTGCGACAGCTGCTGTTCACCGACGGCTCGAAACCTGCGGCTCTACATGCGGTGACAATCGCTTGGTAGTAGGCGCTCGTGTGAGCGTTGAGTGCCCAGTTCTCCGAGGCAAGGTCGCAAAGTTGGACCGTACGCGATGTCGAGAGTCTGTGGCCAGAAGGTAGAACCGCGTAGAGCTCATCAGTAAAGAGATAGTGCCGCTCAATGCTACCTACGTCGGTAGGGGCTGACACGAACATATCGTCGATGAGTGCCAAGTCTATGTGCCATGAACGCAGTGCCGCTAGTCCTTCGGCAGGCTCGAAGTCATGCAGATGTATGTTTAAAGCGGGATGCTTATCCCTTAGGTCAGTGACGATACGCGGCATCAGCGAAACGGCCGTCGACGAGAATGCTGCAATCTTGACAGTGCCTGAAAGGACCCCGTGCATGCGTGAGAGTTCTGCATCGGCCTCCTCCAATACCGCGAAGACACGGTCGGCGTACGCGACCAGATTCTTTCCTGCAGGCGTTAGTCGAACGCCTCTGCCGTAACGCTCTATTAGCGCCACTCCTGCTTCGTGCTCGAGATTTGAAAGTTGCTGCGAAACTGCCGATGCCGTGATGCAGACAGCGTCGGCCACGGCACTCATGGTCTGGCGTTGCGATAGCTCACGCAGAAGCCGTAGCTTTCCAACATCAAGCATTTTCAGGCTCCATGGCGGTGCGTGCGCACTCGGTGTGTGAATACGTATCCCTCAATTTGGCGAAACGCTTAAGATTAGCTTCACTGCTGCCTAACTTTTTATAACTGGACGCCCCGCGCTGGGGCCTCTTTAATGAGGCTATAGATTCGCAAAATGATGGGGCGGAGCAGAAGATCTGTGTTGCTCTCCTCGTGGCATCAAGAATGCCAGGCGCGAAGAATTTTCTGCAATCAGAGGTGAATTCATGCATCGAGTTGTAATAGTTGGCGGCGGCGCAGGAGGTCTGGAGCTTGCGACAAAATTGGGCGATACACTTGGCAAACGGCGGCAAGCGCATATCACATTGGTGGACAAGTGCCCTACGCACGTTTGGAAGCCTTTGCTCCATGAGGTTGCGGCCGGAAGTCTCGACCCCGCGACCAATCACCTCGAATACGCGGCGCAGGCGCACTGGCACAACTTCACCTTCGCTCGCGGGGAACTCGTTGGCCTTGACCGAAGCAGGCGTTCGATTCGTCTCGCGGCGGTGCCCGACGAGGACGGTGGCGATGAGCCTCTCTTTCCAGCACGAGAGCTCGAATATGACACTCTGGTTTTGGCCGTAGGTAGCACGACACATTTCTTTGGCATTGCCGGTGCTGAGGAGCATGCCATCTCTCTCGATTCTGTGTGGCAGGCGGAGCGCTTCCGACGTCGGCTGTTGCGGAAGTGCGCGCAGAAGAGTGACGGCAGGGCACGAGGTGTAGTGAGCCCGGTCAAGGTCGTCATCATCGGCGCTGGCGCGACGGGTGTGGAACTCGCTGCGGAGCTCAAGAAAACGGCAAAGGCCTTTCGCGACTTCAGGCTGCATGGCGCGGACGAAAGATGCGACATCCACATTACCCTGGTCGAGGCCGGGACGCGGATATTGCCAGCCCTGTCCGAACGCGTATCGGAGGCGACGGCGCGCCTGTTGCGCGGACTTGGTGTTGACATCATGACCGGCGATTCTGTGATGGAGGTTCATGGGGACCGCGTCTCAACACGGGGTGGGGCAACGTTTCCCGCTGACATCACGGTGTGGGCTGCCGGTATCAAGGGTCCAGCTGTCATGGAACTCCTGGACGGTCTTGCGTTGAACCGACTAGTACAACTGAACGTCACCACATCGCTTCAGAGCGAAACCGATCCGAACGTATTCGCCCTTGGCGATTGCGCGAGCTGCTTGTGGGAAAAAGGGCGGTTCGTTCCACCCAGAGCGCAGGCTGCCCATCAACAGGCTTCGTTTATGGTGAATGCCATTAAGTGCAGGATTCGTGGGGACGCGCTGCCTACGTTCAGTTATCGGGACCTCGGTTCACTCGTGTCGGTTGGCAGCTCCGGAGCGGTTGGCAATCTCATGGGTGGCCTCGTCGGCCGGAGCATGCTGGTGGAAGGATTGATGGCCAGGGCAATGTATGCGTCGCTGTACCGGATGCATCTATCCACCATTTCCGGATATCGGCGCATGCTCTTGGACCTGATGGCCCACCGGTTGCGACGCTTCTTGGCACCGCGGGTGAAGCTTCACTGAACACAGTCTCCTGGTTGGGGCAATCCAGCTCCAATCAGGTCAATCCTTGCTGCCCTTCAGGCTTGCAATCTGGGCGACTTTGGGACCGTCCTCTGCAATTAATTTCTTGAATTCAGCTATTGAGGCTGAGGGTGCGGGCTCCATGCCTTGTGTCGCAAGTTGCTGCTTCACGTTCGGGTCGGCCAAAGCACGCTGGCTTGCGTGGAACAGCTTGTTGACAATGGCGGTTGGTAGGTTCGCCGGGCCATAGAGCCCGTACCAGAACGTGTAGCTATAGCCCTTGATGCCAGCTTCTTGGACCGAAGGGATTTCCGGGTAGAGGCTCGACCGCCGCGATGAGGTGACCGCCAGCGGCTGTAGTTTTCCCGCCTTAATCATTGGCAGAACGGAAGGCGGCGTTGCAAACGTCACGGCCGTATCGCCCGATAGAGTCGCTAGAACAGCGGGTGCGCCACCTCTATATGGCACGTGAAAGAGCTTCGCCCCGGTTACGCTGTCGAAGTACACCGCGGCTTGGTGCGTTACGGTGCCGTTGCCGGCAGACGCGTAGGCGACCTTATCGGGGGCCGCCTTAGCCTTCTTGATTAGGTCGGCGATGGTGTTGATGCCAGAGCTCTTATTGGCGACGATGACCAGCGGCGAACTAACCCATCGCGTGACGGGCGTGAAGTCCTTATTTCCATCATATGAGATGTCCGGATACAGTACTTTATCTAAGCCATGCAGGTTCATGCCGCCCAGGTAGAGCGTGTAGCCATCCGGGGTCGCGCGTGCAATGAAGGTAGACGCAATTGTTGTTGCACCGCCGGCCTTGTTGTCGATGACGACGGCTTGCCCCAACTCCTTGGAAAGCTTCTCCGAAATCGTACGAGCTACAGCGTCAGCGGCACCACCGGGCGGGAAGGGGACGACAAGGCGAATGGGCTTGCTCGGCCAGCTGTCCTGGGCCACAGCTAGGCCCGCAATTCCCATCAAGGCGGCGGGAAGAATTCTTTTGACTAGTGCTCTCATGCTGCTCTCCGTGGGAATGTGCGGGCTGTCGGTCCCGAACGAGGGTACGACACCTCCTGCTTCATTCTTAAGGAATAGTAGAGAGGGCTTCAGGAAAGAAAAAGACGATAATTTCTGACTGTAAGGGTAATTAAATCTTACGATAGATGGTGGTGTTAACGAAGTTCAACTCATCGTCGAATGGCCACGTTCGCTCTGTCGCCATTTATTCCAACGACACTAGGGTGCCGTCAGGGCCGCTTCCGGCGGGACTGCTGCCTCGAGAGCTGTCAGTACTGCTCTGACCGCCGGACGTTGAGCTGCTCCCTTTGGTAATGCGACGAAGATTCGTCGGTTGAGAATTGGCCGGATGGGAATCGTGGAGAATTCTGGGTCATTTCTTATCGTTTTTAGGGCGAGTTGAGGAAGCACCGACACCGCGTAACCGGTGCGGACCATCTCAAGGGTTGCTGCCATGTTCCTGCAACTGCTCATGACGCGCGGCGAAAAGCCGGCAGCGTGGAACGCGTTAAGCAGGAACGTATGATAGGTCACAGCAGACTGGTTCAATGCCCAGCGTTCATGCGCGAGTTCAGAGAGCTGGATGGAACGCTTCCCAGCAAACTTGTGGTCAGCGGCGACCACCGCCTCGAAATGGTCCGTGCATAACGGGTGGAACTCGAGTAGCGCAGCGAGGTTGCCGGCACTGACCAGGTCGTCCACGACAGCGAGGTCCATTTTCTTGGATGCGGCTGCCTTCAGACCATCGGCAGGCTCGAGTTCAAGGATGGTCACACTCAGTTGAGGGTGCTCTTTGGCCAGGCTGGCTATGGCCTGTGGCACCACGCTGGATGCTAGTGAACCGAACGCAGCCAATCGTATTTCACCGGTCACTTGCGAGTTGGCCGCGGCCAGTTCCGCTTCGATGTCCTCGACCATTTCGAAGAGTTCTGCCGCTCGGGCAACTAGACGCCGGCCTGCCGGCGTCAATTCAACACTGCGTCCGGATCGTTCGAAAAGAGTCGTAGCGAGCTCTTGCTCAAGCAGCGCTAGCTGTTGTGAAACTGCAGGACGGGTTAGTTGCATGGCATCAGCGACGGCGGAAATCGTTCCGAGCACTGATAGCTCGTGAAGAAGATGCAAGCGGCCAAGGTGAAGCATGGTTCTCTCAGAGGATGCGAGGCCCTGGGTAACTAACGTTTACCCTAGGACGACGAATACGACAAAAAAATTTTCGCGTTAAAACGGTCCACTTTGGTGCGTCTGTCCAGCATCGAAACACGCACATCCCGTTCGCAGTTTTCCCCGTTTTTGCTGCGCCGCGACAAAGTGTTCCCCAGAAACCCACAGCCAGCAAGCCTTTGCAGCGCATACCGTAACGCGTTCCATCCCGCCCGAGCCGACCGTGCTCCAGAGGCAAGTTCATGCGACGCATCAATTCTTGCACCCAGGCTGGGCATTCCAGCAGTCCAAAAATGTGCAAGTAAAAGAGTAATCAAAAATTACGCTTGGCGTCAAATATAGTCGTCTTTTTTTTCCTTTTCCAGAAAACTATAGTTTGTTCACCAGGCAGAAAACTCATAGGCGAACGACGAAATGCTGCGACACGCGGGTGCTTGGACCGGCCTGCTGCGCTTATGAGTCTGGAGTTCGGTCTCTCAAGTTTTTCGGAGGTTTCAACAAATGAAGGTCGCTTTCATCGGTGTGGGTCGCATGGGCTCGCGTATGGCAAATCGTCTTATCGACGCCGGCCATGAGGTTCACGTCTTCGACCCGAATCAGCAAGCGGTACAGGAGCTTGTCGCCAAGGGCGCCATTGCAGCCAGCAAGCCCGCTGAAGCAGCGGAAGGCGCGGAACGGGTGCTGCTAAGCCTGCCCAGCCCAAAGACCCTGCGTGACGCGGTGACCGGAGGCACAGGTGTTCTCAAGACGATTCCGAGCGGCGCCATCATCATCGATTTCAGTACGGTCGACCCGGCTACGACGAAAGACATCGCCGCCACTTGTGCGAAGCAGAACGTTGAATTCCTCGATGCACCTGTGAGCGGCGGGGTCCTTGGTGCGGCGAATGGCAAGCTAGTCATCATGATTGGCGGCAAAGCTGACGTCATTGAGCAGGCGCGCCCCGTGCTGGACGTGCTGGCTACTCGCATCGTGCACTGCGGCGACACCGGCGCCGGCCAATTGACGAAGCTCAGCCACAACCTGCTGACCGCAATCAACACCGTCGCCTTGGGCGAAGTGCTGGCCGCGAGCGTGAAGGCTGGGGCCAACCTCGCAGTGTTGTGTGATGTGTTTGGCGCAGGCCTGGCCGGCAGCAAGATGCTGGACTACTTGCCCAAGACGCTGTTCACCGAAGAGCGTCCGGCGAACTTCGCCATTGACCTCATGCACAAGGACATCACCCTGTGCCTGGAAGAGTTCTCGAACCTCCCGATGCCCCTCGGCCAACTCGTACGCCAGACGTACAACGCCGCGCGAGCCAAGGGCCTGGGCGGCAAGGATTCCACTAGCGTCAACGAACTCTATGAGGAGCTGCTGGGCGTGCGCCTGAGCCTGCCCGCAGCCAACCAATAAGCACTGTCAAGTGAACGAGGATTCCCGTGAATAGCCCCACTGCAACGAATCAACCTGAAATCGTCATTCCGGCTGCCGGCAAGACCGGCCTCCTGGTAAATGGTGAATGGACTACCCCGGCAAAAGGCCGCACGCTAGATGTTGAGAATCCGTGCCGCCGCACCGTTATCGCCACCATTGGCGCAAGCGACGCCGAGGACGTAAATGTCGCTGTGGCCGCAGCCGCAGCCGCGTTCCCGAAGTGGCGTCGGCTGGCATCACGCTCGCGTGGCGCCCTGCTCACCGAGCTGGGCAATCGTATTACCGCCAACCTGGAAGAAATCGCCCGCGTTCTGGCGGCTGAGACCGGTAACGCGCTGCGCACGCAGAGCCGCCCTGAAGTTCAAAGCGCAGCCGAAGTACTCCGATACTATGGAGGCGTGGTCGCGGAGCAAAAAGGCGAGACCTTGCCTCTGGGCCCTGGCCTGTTCAGCTACACGACGCGCGAACCGCTGGGTGTCGTCGGCGCAATCATCCCATGGAACTCGCCGCTGGTCTTGGCCGCAGTGAAGATTGGCATGGCGCTGGGCACCGGCAACACGCTGGTGCTGAAGCCCGCGGAAGACGCACCCCTGGCCGTGCTGAAGGTTGCGGAACTCGCCGCCGACCTGTTCCCGGCGGGCGTCTTCAATGTGGTGACCGGCACCGGCATTGAAGCTGGCGCACCCTTGTCGGCACATCCTAACGTGGCGAAAGTCTCCTTCACTGGGTCGCTGGAAGTCGGTCAGTTGGTGGCTCACGCTGTCGCAGACCGCATTGGACACGCCACCCTGGAACTCGGCGGCAAGAGCCCTTGCATCGTGTACCCGGACGCTGCCACGCCTGAACACATTGATGCCACCGTGAACGGCATCATCGCCGCCATGCGGTTCGCGCGCCAAGGGCAGTCTTGCACCGCCGGCTCCCGCCTCTACGTCCACAAGGACGTGTTCGAGTCGGTCATGGGCAAGGTCGTGCAGAAGGTCAATGACCTGCGCATTGGTGACGCGCTGGACGAGAGCACCGACATCGGGGCAATCATCAATGCGGAGCGCTACCGAGAAGTCCGGAGCTTCATCCTGGAGGCCGTTGATGCAGGCGCCACGACGCTGACGGGCTCGGTTCCGCCGACGGTCGAGGACGCGAAGGGCTTCTTCCCTGGCCCTGTCATCTTCACTGGTGTGGACAACAGCTGGCGCGTGGCACGCGAGGAAGTGTTCGGTCCGGTCTTGGTCGCCATTCCTTGGTCGACAGAAGAGGAGGTTCTGACGTGGGCCAATGACACGGTGTATGGCCTGGCAGCCTACGTATTCACCAACGACCTGACAACAGCCCTGCGCGTTACCGAGAAGATTGACGCGGGTTGGCTCCAGGTCAACCGCGCCGGTGGCCAGATTCCTGGGATGTCGTATGGCGGTGCCAAGCAAAGCGGCATTGGCGCTGAGTACTCGATTGAGGGTGCGCTGGAAAGCTACACCACACGTAAGAGCGTGACCATCAACGTTTAACAGTAGTAGCCGTTGGCCGGTGTTCTGCCATTACAACGCCGGCCAACGAGCATAAAGAAAGTCCACGAAGCGGAGTTTGGTATGACTGCACACATTTCAACTGCATCGCCTCACGTCGGAAGCCGAAAGGAACGATCGGCCTCGACTAAGGCGGCCCTCGGCTCGTTCATCGGCACGACTGTCGAATGGTACGACTATTTCCTGTACGGGACTGCGGCGGCGCTGGTCTTCCCCAAAGTCTTCTTCAATGGGCTTTCCCCAGAATTTGCGACCTTCGCCTCGATGGCGTCGTTTGCAGTTGCCTTCATCATCCGTCCGCTGGGCGGCATGGTCATTGGCCACTTTGGCGACCAAATGGGTCGCAAGAAGCTGCTTGTGTTCACGTTGGTGCTGATGGGCCTGTGCACCGCCGCGATTGGTGTGCTGCCGTCTTTTGAGTCAGCCGGCTACTGGGGCCCGGGTCTCCTCATTCTCCTGCGAGTCCTGCAAGGCTTCGCGCTCGGCGGTGAGTGGGGTGGTGCAGCACTGATGTCCGTCGAACACGCACCGGAAGGGCGTCGCGGACTCTTTGGCAGCACTATGCAGATGGGCGTCCCAGCGGGCCTACTTGTTTCCTCTGGCGCATTCGCCCTGGTCTCGTCTTTGCCAGATTCGCAGTTTTACGCCTGGGGATGGCGCCTGCCGTTTCTGTTCAGTCTCGCACTCCTTGTTGTTGGCATGTACATCCGGCTTCAGGTAAGCGAGCCGCCGGCATTCGAGAAACTCGCTGAAAAAGGCGAAGTCTGCAAAGCGCCGCTTAAGGAAGTCTGGGCGAATGAGAAGAAGAAGACCCTTGTAATGGTCTTCTTCCAGAGCGTAGCAAACGTCGGCTACTTCCTTATCACGGTTTATGCGCTGACCTACATAACGCAAACGTTGCACCTGCCTCGGAGCCTCGCTTCCACGGCGCTTTTGGTCGGCGCCGCTGTCGACCTGTTCATGCAGCCCGTCTTCGGTGCGCTCTCGGACAAAATCGGTCGGCTGAAAGTGTACGGCTTCGGTACGCTCTTTCTTGGTGTCTACGCGTTTCCTCTGTTCTGGCTCCTGAACACTGGCAATCCGGTACTGATTGTTCTCGCCATTACGCTCGGGCTCGGCATCGGTCACGCCGCTACGGGCTCGCTGCACGGGGTCATCTACGCGGAGCAGTATCCGACACGGTATCGCTTCAGTGGTGCCTCAACGGCCTATCAACTGTCGGGGATTATCTCCAGCGCTCCCACTCCGCTTATCGCCGCTTGGTTGGTTGCGCAAACGGGTAGCTCCCATGCCGTGTCGTGGTTCGTTGTGGTGGCTGCTGTCATTTCGATGATTTGCATCTTCCTCGCGAAAGAAACGTATCGCGACCCGATTGACGCTTGAGGATGCTGCTGTGAATACCCCCAATGATGAGATTGTCGGCGAGCGCCTTGACAGGTTGATGACGGTCGAAATCCGCCCCTTAACTGGTGGCCTGCCCGCGGGCTACGTTGCGCCTATGTATGCAGCATGTCGTCGGCACCACGGGTTACCGCTGACGACATTGGCCGCAAGAAAGCTGCTGGCAGCAGTCAAACCTGGCGACACGGTGTTGATTGCTACCGGGGCTGGTGTCCCGCCCAAGCTCCCGTTGGGTGAAACGGATGGCCCCCCGGGGGCAGCAGTACTCGCCCGGGCCTTTGCATTGGGATTCGGGGCGCGCGCCGTACTCATTACAGAGGATGCGCATATGTCCCCGGTCGCTGCGGTGGCGGACGTTGTGCGCAGAACACTCAAGGGCAAGGGAAGCGTGGAAGTGCAGGCCTTCCCCAAAGGCGTGCAAATGGGGCGCATGGCTGCCGAACTGATGGTGCGCGAGACAAAGCCCTCGGCTGTCCTGTTCGTGGAGCGGGATGGCCCCAATGTGGAGGGCTATTTCCACGGTGTACGAGGCGACTGCCGCGAACCCGAATCTGTGGCCCACGTGTATCAACTAGCAAATGTGGCTCGCAACCGTCACATCCTCACCGTCGGGATCGGCGACGGTGGGAACGAGGTCGGATTTGGCGCCGTCCGGGACGAAATCACCGCGGTCCATCCGCTGGGTGCAAAGTGCCTGCGAGGATGCGCGTCAGGTGTAGTCACAACGACTGCGACGGATGTCGTTGTCAGCGCATCCGTGTCGAACTGGGGTGCTTATGCGGTAGCGGCGGCGCTGGCTTCAGCGCTCGAAATGCCCGACCTGATTCATACCCCCGAACTTGAGAAAGAGCTCATCACTGCAACAGTGGAATCAGGTGCGCGAGATGGCGCCACGTCGTTGGCAGAGGACGCCGTCGATGGCATCGACTGGAAGGGACATGCAGCCTTTGTAGGCATTCTCAACAGCATCGTGAAAGTGTCGAAGTAATGGATGGATTCTCGATTATGGGCGTGTACCTCTACGACCCCTCGGCAGATGAAAAGCGGAACTCGCTGGCACGAATGCCGGCAGTGGAATCGGAAACAACAGGATTGAGTATGCAGAATTCTTCTGGCAAGCGCCCCGACGTCGATAGCCTGGCGAAAGATAGTTTCGGAAACCCTATTGACCCCGTAGTGGGGTTCGCACGAGGCACCATCATCCGCTCAAGCGTGGATGAGGCACGGCGCCTGCAGCAGGGGCAGGCCGTAGCGGCGGAGCGCGTACGTGAACTCGGGCCCGAGTCGGTTGGCATTTTTACTGGCAACCAGCGTGACTTCCCTGTGTCGCCGGACGACCTGCTGACGCTGTGCGAGGAGTGGGTGGGCCCTGGCTTGGTCGCGAACGACCTACGGAGAGTCGCTATCGCCCATATGGGTGGGAAGCCAGAAGACACCGTGGCCGTCTTCAACCGGACCAGCGCCGGCATTATCGCGGCCATCGCGGCGAACAGCGCAGGCAAGACCGTCGTATCAGTTGTGCCAGCCGGCGGGCGCTCACATGCGTCTGTTGTACGCGGTGCGCGTATCGCCCAGGTGAAGCTCGTGGAGGTGCAGGGGGATAAGGACTGGCGCTCGGCTATCGAAGCAGAAGGCCCGGGCCTTGTTGTCGTGACGACGGTCACCAGCAGCCTTGAACGGATGGACGACGACGTAACCACTCAAGTGGTGGATTTCTCAAAGCGCCGTAATGCGACTGTTCTCCTCGACGAGGCCTACGGCGCTCGCCTTCGCCCCGTCCTGCATGGGGGGGCGCTCAGTCTCCAACTCGGTGCAGACATCTCGATTACCAATTGCGACAAGGCAGGCCTCTCCGGGCCGCGTGCTGGCGTGCTGGTTGGGCGCGCCGACCTGGTCACCGCTGCCAGCGCCAAGGCGTCCGAGTTCGGTATGGAGGCGCGCGCGCCCATCGCGGCAGCAGTCCTGCGTTCACTTCAGAAGTACTCGGCAGAGGACCTGCAGAAGGAATCGCAATCGGGCCAACTGCTCGTCACTGCATTGCAGCAGCGACTCGGGAACGAGCGTGTCAAGCGTAGTGACCTTGGACCGATGGTCGACGAGAATGACATCCTCGCGATTCTCATGGAGCGCGCAGGCCGTACGGATGAGAAGCCCGTCGTAGTTCCGTGTGAGGCCACTTCGGCGTTGGGTATGGTCCTGCTCCGTGACCACGGTGTGCTGACCGTAAACACGCATGGTCAGCCGGGCGCCCGCGTGTCGGTTCGCTTGAAGCCGACGCTGGATGCGCTGCGGCGGGTCGGCGGCGTCGAAGCCGTCATCGACGCTTTGGACAAGTCGCTAGACACCATAGCCAAGATTATTCACGACAGGGACGCAGTGGCAAAACTGATTTTGGGAGGCACCCAATGACCACGAGCACGTCCAAAGTTGACCTCGCTGCGTTCGATGACCGCCTCGACAAGTTGGTTTCACTGGACATCGGCGGGCGCGGGGTTGAGCACCTACATGCTGCGGCGCGTTCGCTGATTGGTAAGCCCCTGGTCGGAGCCGCGGCGGATGCACTGGCGGCAGTGCCAAAGGGTTCTACCGTGCTGGTGACAACGGGCTCCGTATCCCGCGCCTGGATTTCTCCCAGTGTTGGTGAGAACGACGGGCCCGCTGGCGCAGCAGCCATCGTGCGCGCCCTCTCGCTCGCGAAGCAAGCCCTGTGCGTTGTACTGGCAGAAGCGACACTGCTGGATAGCCTGGGCGCAGTGTTGACGTCTGCAGGCCTCACGGTGCTGCCGATTGAGCAAGCGAGGATTGCGAGTAAGGATGGCAGTCTCGCAGTCGTGTCACTTCAGGCATTCCCGGTTGAGGACGACGAAGCAAAGGTCGCAGCCACGCAGGTCCTGGACGAGTTGAAACCTGTCTTGTTTTTCTCAACGGAACGCGTCGGCCGTAACGAGCAAGGCATTTATCACAGCATGCGCGGAATCGACTATGGCATGAAGAGAGCTCGTATTGATTTCGTCTTCGATGAAGCCATTAAGAGGGGCATCCCGACCGTTGCCGTCGGCGATGGCGGCAATGAGATTGGGATGGGCCTCATTGCGGAAGCGGTCCGCAAGCACGTGAAATTCGGCGACAAATGTGCATGTGAGTGCGGCGCCGGAATCGGAGCCGTAACTGGTGCGGATGTCCTAGTGACCGCTGCTTGTTCCAACTGGGGCTGCTACGCAATTGCCGCCGCGTTGGCCATGCGGCAAGGAGACGCACGTTTGCTCCACACCCCGGAACTGGAGGCAGAACTACTGCGCCGCGGGGTCGATGTCGGGTTAATTAACTCCGTCGTCGGCATCATCGACCCAAATGTCGACGGTATTCCCGTCTCTAGTCATCTTGCGATGGTTGAGATGCTTCGCGCAATCGTTCGACCCGTAGTGCGATAGATGCATTGATATTGTCATCTTAATAGGTAGAACAGAAATGAACTCGAACAACGAGAGCTTTGATCGAAGCAAACTCGAAAGTAATGAGCGAATGCCGACAAGGCACGAGCAGTCAGAAAGGAAGCAGCGTCCGTTCGCCGTTCAGTGTCCGCTGGATTGTGGAACTGATGATGAGGACTTGAAGAGCATCGCCGTGCTTGGCTACAACTGAGTGTTGCGATAGTTAGCTGGTAGAGGACAAGGCCGCCCAATGCAGCGACCTGCCTTGCTTTGCGCACGTCGGCTGGATACCGAGACTGCGCTACAGGTATTTGTACCTTCGGAACTGCACCAACGCAACTGTCGCGGACGTGCAGTGCTTGCTCAAGACGGAAACTACCAACGGAGTAAATGCAATGAACGGAATCAAGACGGCCACCTTTGCTACAGACGGCTCACCTGGCAAGCGTATGGCCATGGTATCTGTACTCAAACTGATTGCTGTAGCCATTGTCTGCGCATTCACCGCGCTGCTATCGCCTCGGTGGGCCCACGCGCAGAGTTCCAAGCTGGACGCGGTGCTCTCGAAAGGGAAGGTCGTGGTAGGTGTGTCGAGCGAGTCTCCACCGTTTGGATTCGTCGACGAGAAGGGTGCCCTTACCGGGTTCGATATCGATATCGCCAAGCTTATCGCCAAGTCCCTCTTTGGCGATGACAATCCGAATCGCATCGAGTTCGTGAAGCAGAGTTCAGCCGCCAGGTGGGAAAACGTCAATAGTGGGAAGGTGGATTTCGGCATCCACGTGGCCACAATCCTTCCCGACCGAGTTGCTCGCGTTGCGTTCACACAGGGCTATATCGACTCCGGAATTGTCGTGGTGGTTAAGAAGGACTCTCCCATCAAAACGTTCGCTGACCTCGACAATCCTAAGTACTCTACCGCTATTCTGTCGACCCCTGTGCAGGCTGCACGTGCCAAGCAGTTTTTCCCTAAGGCCAAGGCAGTGGTTCTGGACTCCACTGGCGCTCAGTTCACGGCGGTCAAGGCGAACCGGGTGGATGCGGCGCAACTGGACGAACCCGTTGCACTCTGGTACGTGAAGCAGAATCCTGACGTACGCCTTCTGACGCAGAAGATGACCGCCGCAACTAACAACGCTGTGTTCATGAAGCCCGGCGACTTTGCTTGGTGGCTTGCTTTGGATACTTACGTCGGTGAAATGCGTGGTGGCTCGCTTTACCCGGAATACACGGCGATTTACGAGAAGTGGTTTGGCAAGGCTCCACCGAACGCCAAGTACTACGTAAAGTAAGTATCTATCGCGAGGCCGACCGATGTTCTCTCCGTTGATTTGTTCTTTAGAGGCAATACTCGGCCCGTTCGGCGAGGGCTTTGTCACTACGCTGTCGATAGTTGCACTAAGCCTGCCGCTGGCGCTGGTGGTAGGCGCGCTGGCTCTCATCCCGAGGCTCTCTAAGCATGTCATGCTGCGCGCGCCGGTGTATGCCGCCATTGAGTTTCTACGAAATACGCCGACTTTTGTTCTCATCCTAGTTGCGTATTACGGCCTGCCGCTCCTGGGGTGGCGCCTGGACGGGATCTACTGCGGCGCGTTGGCTATCGCCATCCAAAGCGGTGCCTACTTCGCGGAGGTGCTGCGTGGCGGGGTTCAATCCATCCCGAGAACGCAGTGGGATGCCGCGCGAGCGATCGGGATGCGGCCGTTGGCGGTTTTTTTGCGAGCTATTCTTCCACAGGCGCTATTGAAGGTTATCCCGAGCCTTGGAAATCAAGTTGCCGTGCTTATCAAGGACACGTCGCTGGTTGCCGGCATCGGTGTTGTGGACCTGACCCTTACGGGGAAGCTAACGATGGAACGCACGGCGGTTTCGTATGAGGTCTTCCTCGTCGTGGCGCTGTTCTACCTACTTATGACGACAACGGTGAGTCTGGTGTTTCGTGCACTGGAAGCTCATTATCGGGAGAAGATGTGATGGCAATGTCGGCATTAGTTGAGTCACTACCTTACCTTCTCCAGGGGGCCGCCGTCACCCTGCAGTTGGCGGTCTTCACGGTAGTCGCTAGCTTTGGGCTGGGAACGGTACTCGGCGCAATCGCAGCGGTCGGGCCCCGGTTCGCTTCGAGGATTATCACGCCGTACATCTACGTCGTCCGCGGAGTACCGGTGCTGGTACTGATATTTCTGGCCTACTTTGCCTTGCCAAAGCTTGGCGTAGCATTGCCGCCAACATTCGCCGCCGCGATTGCACTGGCGCTATATTTCGCGGCCTTCGTCACGGATATTGTCAGGGGTGCAATTCTGGCGGTGCCAAAGCTGCAGGTCGAGGCGGCTAAGAGTATCGGCATGATGCCCGGCCAGATTCTTCGGAAGGTTCAGCTACCACTGGCCCTCAGGCTGGCTGCCCCGCCGCTGGTGACAAATGCATCTATTGCGGTGAAGAGCACCTCTTACGCATCGATTGTCGGTGTTTGGGAGCTGACGTACGCCTCTCGCGAAGTTGTGGAGAGAACGCTTGCTGCATTCGAGGTGTTCTTTGGTGTAATGCTGATTTACTTTGCCATCTGTTACCCAATCTCTCTGTTTGCGAGTCACTTACAGCACAAGCTTAAATTTGATTAATAGACTAAGCATGCAGTTATGGTAAGCAGGGTCTTTAGGAGAAAACATGGATTCGAAAGATGATAATCGCCCCATGATACAAGTGCAGAACGTATCAAAGTGGTTCGGAAGCCTCAAGGTACTCGATGAAATATCATTTGATGTCAATGAGGGAGAGGTTGTCGTCATGGTTGGTCCCAGTGGCTCAGGAAAGTCAACACTGCTGAGGTGTATCAACTTTCTCGAGGAGTTCCAGGAAGGGAACATCTACGTCGATGGAAAGTTGGTTGGGTATCGGGACGTTCACGTTGATGGGACTGATGTGCGCAGGCGCCAGTCCGAGGCTGAGATTTCCCGGCTGCGCACGACTGCGGGAATGGTGTTCCAGAACTACAATCTTTTCCCACACCGAACTGCACTCGATAATGTGATGATGGGACCTTTGATGTTCCACAGTCGTAGCAAATCCGAGATTCGCGACGAGTGTATGGCGTTGCTCGAAAAGGTGGGGCTTGCGGACAAGGCCAGTAGCTTTCCCTCCAGACTCTCTGGCGGGCAGCAGCAGCGAATCGCCATCGCACGGTCTCTTGCAATGCATCCGAAGGTAATCCTGTTCGACGAGGTGACGTCGGCGCTCGACCCGGAGCTGGTGGAGGAAGTGCTTCGTACGATTCGAGACCTGAGCAAGGAGGGGATGACGATGATTATCGTCACGCATGAGATGCAGTTTGCTCGTGACGTCGCAGACAGATTGCTGTTTTTCTATCAGGGGAAGATTCTGGAGGATGGTAATCCCAGAGATATCTTCGCGAATCCCGTAACAGACCGCTTTAAGACTTTCGTTCGTCGATTCAGTCAAGCGCATCAGCCATTGACTGCGTGAATTCCGCCGTGCCCCGACTTGCCGCAGGAATTTGGCTGGGGATGCTGGTTGACCCGCGAGGGTGGCGACCGGCTAGCTATGTAATGGCCGGGTATTGACAGCGCTTCATCAGTTGGCATATGCCGTCGCCGCCCCACCATACAGCACATGACTAGACGCGCACGTTTCGGGGACGCTCTTCATGCATAGGAGCTTCGGGGCTTTCAGTTACCGCCAAAGGTAAATGCGCGTTGCGATGCCGGCTTTCGCCGAAATCCGCCGCCAATTGCAGATCTTTTCTCCGGACCAGAGGACGCGTCCAGCGCCGGCATGGACGCCACATTCGCGCTTGAGGTCCCTTTTTATCAGTTGAAAGGTTAAAAGGCCAGCCGGCGCGCGTCGTGACACGGCCGCGCCTGCACGGCGCACATTTCGCGCACCTGCGTGCCGTGGCGCAGGGTCTCGCTCCGCGCGCGGTCTGGGAGCGCTACATGCCAGACGCCGGCGTATTTGACGACACGCGGCGCGTGCACCGCATGACCAACTGGATGCACATGGAACTGGCCACGGCATTAGCCCTGGGCGGCGAGTTCCGCCAGGGGCGGCTATTATGCCTCGACCTGACGCTCGCGGCGGCAGCCAGCCGCCATTCACGCGCTGGAGGGGCGCATCGCGGCGCTAGCCTCTCCTGGGTGATGGTGTCGAGGTGTGGATTGTCGATACGCTCGCGCAGCGCCTCAAGGCCACCGGTGAGCCAACCCTCCATGCGCTGCGGGCCCATATGGCCGAGCGCCGAAACTGGTGGCGGAACATTCCGGGTATCGGGCCCATCACGGCTCGCGCCCTGGCGCAGTTCGTCCGCATCCAATTTGAGCTGGCGCCTCCATGGGCCGTTACGGCATCACCGTCACCTACAATGGAGGGCCGGTGTGGTACCTCTGTTCCGCCTTGCCTGATTGGCTGCTTTAATAGCGATCCAGCATGGACGCACCTTTGAAATTTCGCTATCCTGCGCAAATTCCGGCGATAGTGCCGGTGTTCTGCGAGAGGAGCCTCATGGCAACGAAGAAGACAGCCGCCACGAAGACTGCGGCACAGAAACCGGCAGCGTCGGCGAAGAAGGCTGCACCCGCGGCCAAGACGGCTGAAGCAGCACCGGTAGCCAAGCCGCTGAAAGACACCTTCAACAAGTCGAGTCTGCTCGCCCACCTGGTCACCCAGACGGAGCTGGACAAGAAGACGGTGCAGACCGTCCTGTCTCACCTCGAGAACACCATCGTGAGCGCTATCCACAAGAAGGGCGCTGGCGAATTCACGCTGCCGGGCCTGTTCAAGGTGGCCGCGATCCAGGTTCCGGCCACGAAGAAGCGCTTCGGTAAGAATCCGTTTACGGGGCAAGACCAATGGTTTGCCGCCAAGCCGGCATCTGTCAAGGTGAAGGTGCGCCCGCTGAAGAAGCTGAAGGACGCTGCGCTCTAAGAGCAGGTCAAAGGGATGCAAAGAAAGGGGGCTGCCGCTCCCTTTTTTGTTGCTCTTAGCGGGGGAAGTCCTCGTGCAAGTTCATAAGCACCGGAGAGAAAATGGGTCAGCTTGGTAAGTCTGCGCGGGAGGTGTTGGAGCATGACGCAATTCTTGCGTTCGGGGGCCAACGCGGGGGTGACCTTGTCCATGGCTTCCGAGTTGTCCGGGAGAAACAGCAGGTTGCGGCGGTGTACTGGTCGGGCAATGCGCTTGGGAATGATGTTGAGATTGCCGTTTGTGAGAGCAGGCTTTCCTGGGAATACTCCTTGGCAGAAGTCCTTGGTTGGCTCGATATTCAGAAAGAGAAATGCTCTCGATCGTGCAACATTCACAAGTTCGGAAGCGATTGGCCGATATTTGGATTGAAGTTGAACGAAGTGACGGAATTCCTGAAGGGATGCATGCGGCTTCGTCGCGGATTTCTAGCCAACGAAGACTTACTTGAAATCAGGAAGCGTAGCTCATCGAATGAGCTGCGGGCGACTCTGGCGTCTCTTAGGCCCAGCACTCATAGCGCAGTCATCGACTTGGTTGCCAGGGCAAAGATCAGCACCAAGTGTTGGTACACAAAGCAAGATGGAACTGAGGCAGCACGGCCGCGAAGCAATCCAGCTTACTGTTATAACTGGGCCTTTGGTGAGCCCGGAGAGCCAATCGCTGTTTGCTTCTGGCACGCATCTATGGCCATCAGCGAGGGCCATATCGTTGTCGAGCAGAATATCCTCGCACTGGCTGACCGCTTAGAGGAAGTCACAGAAGACGAAGAGGAAGATCCGGAAAGCCGACGGCGAGCGCGCAGTCAGGGAGACCGCGCCAAGGACCTCGATGCAAAGCTTCGCAGGGCTTGGGATGATAAACAGCCAATTCGCGTCATTGTGGTCGATGGCCAACGTCGGCCGGCAGAGTCGCTCGGACGCGACTCTTCAACCGTGGCACTTCGCTTCTTAGACACAAATAGCTGGATTGTAGATTCCTATGAGAAGGAAACGGGGAAGGTGCGTGTCCGGCGTCTGTCTAGCGTTGAGTCCAGCATAGCGGTGATGTCAGACGTTGGGTTCGCAGATTCAGTCTTGGTGGATCAGAAACAAGTAGCCGAGGTGGTCGATTTGCCTGCGGATGCGCCGACCCTCAATGGTGCCATTGCACCATCACGGAAGTATGCGGATCAGCATTCGCTACTGGAAGGGGAGGCTGCGACTCGAGAGGTCACTCGTTCTGAGTACGTCAGAAGTCGGTTAGTGCGCGATGCAGTCTTACGCCGTGCAGGTGGGAACTGCGAGCTATGTGGGGTTGATGGCTTTTTATTGCCTAGCGGTGCCCTGTTTCTTGAGACCCACCATGTGATTCCGCTATGCGAGGACGGACCAGACAATGAACAGAACGTCGTGGCGTTATGTCCGAATGACCATCGGGAGGCTCACTATGGAGAGCGTGCAAACGAGTTGAAAAAGGTTTTGCTCGAACGGCTTGCGCTTTTGTGAGTGTGCACGTTGAAGTCCTGTCTGATCTGCGAGAGATCATGTGGATGTCATACATCGAGCAAATACGCGAGATAGCGTTGTCAGCGCCCAGGAGACGCCGACTTCAACATCGATCCTTGCGATTTGGGCGTCGTCCGCGCAGTAACACACGTTGTATTTGAGGAGGCATCAATGGACTACTCAGGGATAATCGCGTGTATCGGTTGGGGATCATTGGTCTGGAAGCCGGGTGGATTGCCTGTAGTTGGCGGATGGAACCTTGACGGCCCGTCGTTGCCTGTTGAGTTTGCACGCGAGCCTGGCGGCAAACGGATAACGCTCGTGATCTGTCCTGGCTTGCCGGCGGTACAAACCTGCTGGTCGCTTATGGACGTTCCTGACGTTTCAATAGCCCGGCAGCACCTTGGTCAGCGCGAACATCCGGCAGCCAGTTCGAAGTGGATTGAGGACAATATTGGCTATTGGGATCGTGCGGCCAACGTTTCCCATGGCATGGAAGGTAGTGTCATTTCAATGTGGGCTGAGCGCTTGAGGCTTGCTGGCATTGTATGGACGAGTTTACCATTCAAGTTCGCTGGCAACCCCCTAGTCATGCCGACTGAAGATGAAGTCATCGACTACTTGCGGAACCTTGAAAGTTCCGAGCGTGAAGATGCAGAGACCTATGTTCGAAAGACGCCCAAACAAATAGACACTCAATACCGGCGTCGAATCGAGCGTGAGCTAGGCTGGTCCCGCGAAGCATAAGGCTGCTGGAAGTGCGACAGCAACGGTACTGCGACGCAGGACGCTCAAGGATTGAACACGAAAATCCCCTCTGCGACCATTTTTCGGCTATTCGCTTGGGCGGCTACGCTCCGTCGCACCTCGACTTTGTGGCATTCTGCGTCGCGATAGAGTTCTCGGGTTTTCGCGGTTAGGTGGTTTGAGATGACGACCGGGATCCCCCTGGCAGCGGCAGCGCGGGCGCAATCTGCAAGCTCTTGTTGACGTTCTCGAGGGAAGCCTTCTGCAGTGTACTTCGTGAAGGAAGGCGCATCGTCCAAGTCGACATATGGCGGGTCACAGTAAATGACATCTCCCGGCACCGCAAGCTTGAACGCATCCGTGAAGTCACCTTGCACGATGACCGCATTGCTTCGCGCCCGCTCACTGAACGCTCGAATGCTGTCTTCCGGTAGCGTCGGGGCTTGCGCGGCCCGGCCCCACGGCACATTGAAATTGCCCTTTGCCGAGTATCGCGACAGCCCGTTGAAGCCAAACTTGTTGAGATATAGGAAGTAGGCGGCCCGGACGTCAGCGGGCGCCGCTCGGTTGAACGCATCCCGGACAGCCAGGTAGATGTCCTCGTTGGCTGCATGTTCGGAGAACAGCGGGCGTGCTAGCTCGATGATTCGCTCGGGACGCTGGACTACCTGCTTGTACATGCCGATGAGGTCTATGTGGGCGTCGAGCAGGAGATAGCTCGAGTAATCAGTTCCGAGAAACACGCTCGCACCACCGAGGAACGGCTCAATGAGACGATTGCCTGCGGGCAGTAGCTCCCTCAGTGTTGGCAAGAGTTGAGCCTTCCCGCCAGGCCATTTCAAAATCGGACCGACCGAGGTCGAAATATTGACAGGAGCAGGGGAGCCTTCGTGAGCGGCTTGAAGTCGAGGATGTTTTTGCATCCTCGGTATAGCCGATTTGCGTGTGCATGACGCGCACGAAAATAATGCGCCGCCGACCGTGATGGCAGCCAGGACGGCGAGGCGGGTTCAGCGGAACACTAGGCCTCAGGGCAACCAGCGGCAATATGCTGCTGTTCCTCAATCCTTTGCTGCGTTGCTGGCCAAGCCCCCATAGCGCCCATGTACTCTCGGCTTTGCCCGACGTGACCTCAACGAGTGGCATGGAAGTGCTGTGTCCCCTATATTGGCCAAGACCTACCCGCACGATCTGTCTATCGCGCTGGTAGTGGAAGGTGTCCAAGCACCGTAAGCGGGCAGGTCTTGTCGCGTCGACGTGGGTGAAAACTAAGCCCGCCAGCACCGCATACGCAATACCAAATGAGCCGCAGGTCGGGCATTCGCAGCGGACATGCTCGGGCAACGCACTACCGGTTGCAGGCTGGCAGCTCGGCCTCGGACCGTGCTTCTCTCCGGATGCCAGCCCCAACCGAAGCGCTATCACACATAGTCTCCAGCGGCGATTGAGTTGGGTTACAAACTCGACGCGCCCCTGGTGGCGCCGAAGAACCTGCCGGAGGACCAATATCGCACCGCGTACCAATCGTTCAAGCTCATCTGGACTCGCGTCGTGCACGAGCTCAATTCCGCCGACGTATTGGTAGTTAGCCGACGCAAGAACGGGTTTTTCCGAAAAATCAAGACAAGATATGTGGCATATCTCCGTGCTGTTACAAAAAAGTTGTTTAGAAAAAGTACCTCTATTATCAAGGGACAATTCATATTTATCCGAGTGGGAGAAAAAAATCGTCACGGAGGCGCTTGTAGCTTTATCGAGGAATCGGATATAAATATCTCCGTCCCACTCGGAACGAGTCTCTTAGATCTGAGTTATAACCATGGACGTCGCGTCGATTAGGGGGGTGCCTGTGCAGCGTAAATGTGGCTGTATTCAGATAATTAATATTTTATTGTAAAACTCATTATGCCAACTTATCAGTACTTTGTCGTTTACAACGACTTGAAGAAGCGCGACCAGCCGCGCCACCCAAAGAGATTCGATTTGTGCCCCATCACGGGAGAGGTCTTGGAGAATGTCGTGCTGATGGAGGCCAGTCCGGTATACCCACAGCTGGCGGATGGACTCGAGATTGGTGCCGTCTATGAGTACAAGTTCGAGGAATCATCTTGGTATCGCGACCGGAGTAAATCGGGCTATCACGTCGCGCTCTTTTGTGAGGCGCTGGTAAAGTTGATTACAGGTAAAGAACTAGACGGAACGTACAAGCCATTCGACTGGTGCGACGAGTTGTCGGGCTTGGTCGAGCGGCATGGGCCGTGGTCTGAATCGGAGGGGAAGGGGCCATTTTGGGAGTTTCTTCGTTTCGGTCTACGGTGTGTGCCGTTCGGGCCTGTGGCATGCAGGAAGCTGGCCGCGGACTTCGACAAGTGGGAGCCATACGCGTGGTCACTCGGAGATTTCCAGTTCTACGAGTTCTATCGCATGATGCGCAAGTGTTTTGGTTCTGTGAAGGAGAACGGTGCGGTGTTCTTTCCCAATACATGGTATGACGGGAACGGAAGGAAATACACGGAGCCCCGGCTCGGAAGCGACCCAATTGAGGTTGAGGTCTACGAGGTAGAACCGTCGCTGATATGAAATCTAGCGGGTACCGAGCACAGCGGTGCTCGCATTCTCAGGCCATCTGCGCTTTCAAACTGGTTTCTTGCCTCGCGGCTTGCTGGCGCGCTGTCGTGGCTTGGCCTGCCTCGTCAGCATCAGCGGATTGATTGTCGGCACGGGGGCGATGGTGTCCAGCCACGATTCCCGGCCAAGCGCTCGAAGCACCTGAATCAGTGTGCGTAGTGTCGAACCATTGCCGGACTCAAGATTACGTAGCGCACGAATGCTAATGCCGGCACGTTCGGAGAGCGTGGCTTGATCCAGGTTGCGGTGGATGCGATACGTCTTGAGATGCTCGCCAAGTTCGACTTCCCTTTCCTCAAGTGTCAGGTGTCGACG
Source organism: Cupriavidus sp. 8B (assembly GCF_054589115.1). Lineage (NCBI taxonomy): Bacteria > Pseudomonadati > Pseudomonadota > Betaproteobacteria > Burkholderiales > Burkholderiaceae > Cupriavidus > Cupriavidus sp. 8B. Next base: position 29,154 of record NZ_BAAILO010000116.1, read on the forward strand.
GGGTGGGGTTGTTGCCCGAATCATGGTTGTTCCAGCCACGCACGGATTTGCTGCTGCGCGCCTGCGTCGCTGATGCCCTTGTTCGAGTCGAGCAAGAGAAAGTGCTCTACTTCCTCGTCGTTGTCGCCATAGTTGTAGGCGCCATACACGGAGTCATCAATCGCGAGCCAGTTCTTGAGTCGCTTGCTATAGGCGTAGTTGACGATGACGTAAGTCCGAGCAGTGCCGATTCTCAAGTCTCCAAAGCGCGGCTTGATGTCTTTGGTAGTGCCAACAACTCGCTGTGCAAGCTCGGGTGGGAGATAGGCAATCACTCTTTCCATGGGTAGTTCTTGCAGCCAGGAGGTTGTGAGCACGATCTCCACGGCTGGGTAAGGCCTTAGCAGCTCGGCGAGCAACGGGGCGAACTCGAACAACGGACGGCCAGAATCGAGCGTTATCCGCCCAGCCTCGTCAATAAGCGCGTGCCCGGCGTGGAGAGTTCCATCGAAGTCAAGGAAGAGGGTGGGGGTGGTGCAGTCGCATATGGGCTTTAGGCCAGTTCCCGAACTCCTCGCGGGCAAAGCATTGCCCGGCATTCTGCTCCAGCTTGCCACATGGCCGACAGCATCGAGCGCGACGATCGCACTGGACTTCGGCATGACCAACATGGCGAGTCCGAAGTCGGTCAGCACTGTAAATAGGACCTCCGTGCTGATGGGCTTGCCTTCTTCGAGGTGGGCGAGCGCGTCGGTTGGGAGGCGCATGTTGGCCGCGGCTTCGACCTGGCTGAGCCCAATTGAAACGCGCTGCTCTCGGACGAGCAGGCCGAGCGTGCGAAGGTTCAACGCAAGAGGATTTGGATTGGTGATGACACTCTGCTGTCTAGTCATGCTGCTTCTTTGTCTGTGGAAATCGGGAAAAGGCCATGGGTAACTCCGCGGTATTCTCGCGTCATGGACTTCAGCGCCCTCCTGGTGAGGCATCAGTCATCGTCGCGCGGTGCACGGATGGGTTGGCCTGTCCCAGCCTTTCCAGTTCCGTGCGGTAGCCGTGCAGTTGATGGAGTGCCAGCGCGATTGCACGGGATCTCGAGTAGCCGCCTTCGCAGTGGATGAAAAGCGACGTGACGTCGGGAGGCAGGGCTTCGGTGAATGAGCGAATGGCTCTGGCTTGCTCGGCAGTGAATGCGTGATTGAGGCTTGCCTGCCCCTTTGGGGGAGAGGGTGGGGCTGAGAAAGTCGACATCCGCAAAACTCAGGCGCAGCACGTGCTCAAAGCCATCCAAATTTGCAGGCTGGCGACCAGGCGCGGTTATCGAGACGATGGCAGCCGAGATGAGACGTGGAAGCCTTTCCGCTTCGTCTCGCGACAGTGCGAACACCTGTCGGATGCCATCACCTGGCTGTCGATAGAGCGCGGCAACGACTTCCGCGAGTCGCCGCGTCATGGTTCCGACGAGCCCGAGGTGGCTGGCGCTCGATTCCCGTTACGACCCCAGCCCATTCTCCCAATCCTCAAGGTACGTTGTAACCACAACTGGCCTCGAGAAGTCGACATGTTGCTCTCTCGAGATACTTGGCCCTGGGTTGCTATCTGTGCTGCTACCACTGGAGCGGCGTCCTGATTCGCTGCGGGAGCCAAACCAAATCAGCGGGCGATCTGAGCGCGATTTGTCCTTTACATCCATCAAGGGCCGGCAGGACCAACGCGTGCCCATAGGTCCCGTCGCGCAATCAGCGACGGTGCGAAAGCTAGGAACGCTGAGGTTAGTGTTTCCATAAATAGTCTATTTTGGACTATTTTGTTTTGGACTGCAAGCCGGCAGATTCGTAACATTCGGGTTCGGCAATGGAAGAATCCATCTACGCGGAGACGTACGAGCTCTTGCTCATGTCATGACGGAAAGCCAGGAAAGTAGCGGGCATAACCCAAGCGGACCTTGCCGCGCGGCTGGATGTGACGCAGACATTTGTGAGCAAGTGCGAGCGCGGTGAGCGTTGGCTCGACGTTATCGAGCTTCGAACCTGGTGCATGGCTATCGGCGTCAGCAACTCCTAGAACCGCTGCGGTCGTGAACCTGGGTCAGTTGGCTAGGCTGATCAACCACGATCCCTATGCCTCTCTCAAGGACATGCTCGCACGGTAGGGTTCCTGGCGGCATGGTCGCTTGTGATGCAAGCACGGGCAATCTTCTGCCGCTTATGCACTACTGCTTTCCGGATTAGACGCGAGGAGTTCTTGTGCAGGAGCCAAGCGGTAAGCGGCAGAAGAATGCCGCCTATGGCGATGATCGTCGAACTATGGTCGCCGGCGCTGCGCGGATTTTCTAGATACGTCTAGGTGTGACGGAAATTTCTAGAAAAGATCTGCAAGATAAGCGGCCTTATTTTGTATTCTAAAAAGACCGACGCCAAAGGCCGACCGCTGCCTCGTTCTTTTGCCGCAGCCCTCGACCCACCACGCCGTGCTAGACGCATCACAGCGAGGAGGGAGTTATGCCGTCGGATGCTCAAGCTTCAAATTCGGAGCGTTCCTCGAGACCTCACGGCAGCCAGGGTGTGGAATCAGGCAAGCGCTCCATCACCCGTCAGCGCTTGCACCGCGGGCACTTCGCTTACTTCCGTGGCATCGTCCAAGGGCTGGCTCCCCGGCAGCTATGGGACCGCTACCTGGCGGATGCCGGAAGTGCCGAGGACGCGCAACAAGTACATCGCATGAGTGGCTGGATCCGCGCGGAACTCGTTGCGGCCGCGGCACGGGGCGGCGACTTCGCCCGCGCGCGGCTATTGCGGCTCGATCTGGCGCCTGTGGTGGATGGGCAGCTTCCTACTCTGGAGGACTTTGCTCTGGCCAAGGTGCTCTCGGACTTCAGCGAAGCCGAGCAGATTGAGGCCTACGAAGCTGCTTTCGGTACCGTGCTGACGCGTCAACGCCGGCGGACTCGCATGCTAGCCAGGCAATTGGACGCTATCTCGGAGCTGGAAGCCCAGATGGCATGGCCTGCACGGCGGGAAGATGGGGTCGAGGCTTGGCTGGTGGATTCCTTGGCGCGGCGGCTTATCGCCCAAGGGGTGCCGACCCTTGGAATGCTGCATGCCCGAATAGCTGCGGGCGGCACTTGGTGGGATGCCTTGCGCGGCATTGGGACCACGAAAGCGGCTGCGCTGGAGCAATTCCTGAGAGGGCATGCCAGCACGCTCGGACCGCTGCCCTCTATATATGAGGACGACGAGGCCGAGCCGGGAGAAGCGGAGAGTCGGGCGGAAAGCCAGGTGTCGCCCTGGATGCCGGGCGGACAGCTTGTTCTCCCAGTGGAGCTCGACGGCAGGCAGGGTCAATTCCGCGGGCCGCGCGAACGATGCCTGATCGGCGCCAATACGGATGCGGAAGCCGTGGCGGCGTGGGTCGCTGCGAAGGCGAAGGCTAAGGCGCATCGGGCAGGAAGGGCGACGTCGGGCGCGGGTGAGCGCCCGCTAACCTGTACGCAACTCGCCTATCGCCGTGAGGGAGAGCGGCTCCTGCTATGGGCCGTGCTGGAGCGAAGGAAGGCGCTGTCGTCTCTCACCTTGGAAGACGCCATTGCCTATCGGGGTTTCCTGATGGCGCCGCCACCCGAGTGGTGTGGAAGGCAGGCGCAGCCGCGCTGGAAGGCAAGCTGGCGTCCGCTGGCTGGACCGCTGTCGCCCCGATCTTGCGTCCATGCGCTTGGCGTCGTCGCCAATCTCTTCGCATTCCTGGTCAACCAGGGATATCTCATCGGCAATCCGTGGCGGGGTGTGTCGCCGCCTTGCGAAGTGGAGCGCGGGCCGGATGTCCGCCGGGGCTTCACCCACGCGCAGTGGCGGTATCTGAGTGAGCAACTCAAAGCGCTGCCACCAGGGTTGCCGGCCCAGCGCCTGCAAATTGCCCTGCACCTGCTTCACGACACGGGTCTGCGGATAGCCGAGTTGGTCGCGGCGACGTGCGATGACCTTACCTGGGAGAGCTTGGTCAGGCCGCCCGAGCCTCCGGTAGAGGGATGGTGGCTGTCCGTGGTCGGCAAAGCCGACAAGGTCCGCCGGGTGCCGGTGTCGAGTGAGTGGGTTGGCGGGCTGGCGGGTTATTTGGTAGCGCGAGGCTCGCCAGCAGACCCACGTCAAGCCGTGGGTGTGGCCCTTCTGGGTCGGCTCTCCAAGGGAGATGGCGATAGCGTCTCCGCCAGCAGCATCCATCGCCAACTGAAGCGCTTCCTTCACCACTGTGCGACGCTGCTAGCAACGACCGATGTTGCGTCGGCGTCCGCGCTGCGCCGGGCAAGTTGCCATTGGATGCGGCATACCCATGTCAGTCATGCTCTCGACGCCGGGGTACCGGTCCAGGTGGTTCAGCAAAACGTGGGCCATGCATCACTTGATACGACCACTCGCTACGTTAGGACGGAGGATGCCATCCGGCACGCTGCCATGCGCGAACTGTGGTCGCGCTAGATTTCGCACGTGATTTCGCATCTTCCGCTGTCCTTTACTCAGGAGGCGGAAAACCGATCAATACCTATAAAGTATGAATTGACCGGTCCGATTTCGCGAGGTGACTGGGCGTTCTGGAGCCTGTTTAGGACAAGGGAGCTCCGTTCCTGGTCGCTAAAGATTCCCGGGCTTTGTTCCAGAAATCCTCGTTGGCTCGGCTCTTTTAGCGAAAAATATACCGTGTAATTTGCTAAATGAAAAATATCGTATAGCGCGCAATTCTACTAATGTCGATTAAAAGCAAATGCGCATGATATAAATAATAATAGCTAACTCGCAAGCATCAGAATTCTCTCTTCTGGGGACGGCAGCGTTGGCTTAGTTGGCGCGTACTATACCGCTTGAGTCGGGATCGCTTATTCAATGCTTGAAGCAAAAAACATAGAAGAAAAAAAGAAATAGTCGGTCTTGCGAGCGGCTATTTTTGTGTCCTATGATTGCCGGGTGAATGAAAGGAAATAGGACGCAGACAACAACTGAGCGCCTCCCAAAACTAAGCCTAGCCCGCTTGATTGGTTGCCGCGCCTACGAGGCTCGTCTTGATGCTTCGGCCCGACGTCCGGAGTATCGGGCACGTTCGTGGGTAGGTCAAGGACTCCTCTTTGTCTGCGTTTACGGATATACCTCCGGAGTATCCAAGTGACTGCCACTTCTATTGTCCTAACCACCTCGCCCCGCATGCGGCTGTGTCAAGTCGCCGCTTGCCGCACTTTTCTGTTTCTCTTTTCTGGACCCCCATACGCTTCGCTCGCAGCCGGCAAAGCTGTGGAGCGTCGCCTCAGTCACTCTGCAGTTTGAGTGAAGGGCGCTCCATGTCCAGAACTCGGCGGTCCACCGATCGCGGTGCAAACCATCGCGCCCACGCTTGGCGCAACCAGGGGGTGCCTAATGCGGAGGGCCCCTCCTACCTTGAGCCTCGGAGATCGCCGCCGAATCAGGCGTCTCAGCGCGATGAATTCGCCGGTCAAGCCTCCGTGCAGTCTACTGCGCGGAGGCTTGATGGGCGCCCGACGCGGCGCGATCCGATAGGCAGTAGCAAGGGACCGCGGGGCATAGCGACGAGACCGCGTCTCCAAGGCAGGCGCGCGCCGCCCAGTGCGCCTCCCACCCCGCATCCTTGCGTGCCTCAACCGCGTGTCCGTCACAACTTGGAAGTCGTGCGCACCAATTCAAAAGAATACTTGCTACTGGGAGTTCGCTGTCGCCGGCGCCAAGCCTTCTGGGTCTTGGACGGCAAGCCGGTCGGCACAAGCCAGGTAGATCTGTTTTTGCAGGTTTGTCTGATATTGAACCAGACCTTAGGTGAAGGGGCTTGGTGGCGAACAGGCGATCCGTATGATGATTTTCATGCCCCCTGAACGCACGTGCCTAACAGTACGTCGTTGAAGAGCGCGAAATGGAAGGAGATTGATATTAGTCATTCCGAGTCTCTAGAGCGGGGTGATGTACCGTCGAACGAGGCCCATGACGAAAAACCGTCTATCAAAGCTCGCGTCGAAGTCTCAAATCGGATGCTGAATGCGACTGCCCAATATTCGCTTCCAACTTCATTTGAGATTTCCGGCCCATACGTGTGTTCGACGGGGAACGCACGTATGGTGGATCGCGGCCATAAATCCATCTTGAAAATCGCTGAATGGAACAGCATTTTGGAAGGAATCATTCGGAATTGCACACAGAAAGCGACTTCGATCGAAACGCCGGAGCCAGACGATGAATAGCCTAGATATCTCAGATGCGAAGAATCCTGACGCTGCTCAGGGGAATGAAAGAAGACTTACAACGCTGACCTACCAGCTTCCAGAACTCCCGGAATCTCCACTGGATATGGGGAGAGTAATATTGCTTGAGAGCGTCAGGGAATTCATACAAACGTCCGAACTCGAAGCATGGGAGGACAAAGAATCTGTGATTTTACGCGCGTTTCTTGCAACTCCGGAAGAGCAAGCATATTGCTACGACACGCTATCGGCAACGCGGCAGGCTTCAGTCGAGAAAGGTGTCAGAATTCGCGATCTTGCCGAAAATCAGGCGCGTTTAAAGTCCCTAGACTACTGGGGTCGCGAGCGTGGAGTGGCCGATCCGGCCAATGGGCGATCGCGCGACCGCAAGACGTTTGTCGCTCGTGACAGAGTGTGGCATCCACACAGGTCGGAAGTTGTTGTGGCGCCTCGGCATATGCGTGTTGAAGGTTGCTTCCACGCTTTGGACGGGCTGATGGCTGTGCCGCCCGATCACGAACATCTCCTGGAGTTCGATGACAAGGGGAATATTACTCGTGAAGTATCAGGCTATCTGACTCAGGTTCCTTTGCTTATCGTACCGTTTCCAGAGACGGTCACGCTGACCGATCTCTGTCGGGAAATCAGAATGCAGCTTCGTAGAAAGCTTGCGAAACTCCGGCATGAGGCCTTTTTACACGGATTGCTACCGAGCGCCAAGCCACAACTTGTTCGAGATGAATTGTTTGATAACAATGTTGTGACCCTCGTTATCACTGGCTTCGAGAAGCGGCACGCTGAATGTTCAAACAGTAAAGCATCAACTGATATTTGGATGTTCCTGCTACAGCTTGTAGAGGAAGGAATAAATGTAACGATGTGCGCGACGCCTTCGGTTATGTCGATGTTTCAGCATGATGATTTCAGGCTGGCGTTTCCGCGTGCCGCCAGATTGGTGAATAGTCTTCGACATGATTCCGCCGCAGAGTACATGTCATATTTTTGGGGTGTTATTGTGGGAGCCGATGTTCCTATGGACGCGCGTTTTGTCGAATATGCCGATGATGGTCTTTATCAGAGGGAGTTAATAAAGCAGTATATGGTCGAATTCAATCGATGTGTCAATAGGGATGGTCAGAGTTGGCAGGTTGCGTTAGATAAAACGAAGGAATCATTAAGCGGTGACATGAAACAATTTCAGTCAATTTACAGAAGTGCTTTGGAAACCGGGAAAATTAATAGTATCAAAGCTAATAAGTACTCCGATGAGCTTCCGTACGGGTTTGTGGGGCAGACTGTCCAAATCGCAAAGGAATTGGATTAGCCCGTGGAAAATCGAACGCAGCCTGACGGCCCACCATGATGCTCGTCCCACGCCATCAATTCGAGGCTGCGAGCAGCATAGCTCGTGGCATCCACATGGATTGTGGCGCTGTATTACGGCACGGTGAGGACCTGCATCCTGGTCTTGCCTTTGGTAGCGTCTCTGTCCCGCTCGACGTGCTTGCATCAAAGACTCGCAATGTCTACGGCACGGGCAAAGACCTGCTCGCACAGAGAACTTCGGGGTGGTATCAAGCTCTCGGCCTTCTTGCAGAGAGTGCAGCCAGTCTAGAACGAAGGCTGTTGACTGGCGAAGGGCGTGCACGCCAGTCGCAGCTGCCCGCGTGGGCTCGTGTACAGCGCTGTGGAGTGCGGGTATGTGTAGAGTGCGAATGGGAGATCTGGGCTGAATTCGGCGTATCAGCTTTCCTGTGGCCACATCTTGTTCCTTTTCTCGACGCATGCCCTTGGCATGGGTATCTCCTTTCAGAGCGCTTCCCACTCGCAACTAGGCCACCCGGCAAGATGCAGGGTAAGCCGGCACATCCCGACCAACTCGCGTTAAGCGAAAGCCTGCTTTCGTTGCATGCGGTACAAGACAAAGCGGCTATCACAGCGACATGCCGACTGGCGCTCGAACAAGCTGACCTTCTTCGCAACAATGGCAGATTCCGAGCCACGCGGTTTTGCGAAATGTTTTCTCAGTTCGCGGACAACCTTACCGTGCATCCGACGCTTCGGCACATAGCAACATATCCACTACGCTCGCGCGAGATCCTGCGTTGGATTGCAGGCGACAGTGCATTAAATCCCGTTTTCATCCTGCTAATGTGGATGTTTATCGAGCACCTGGGGCGAGATGAGGGATGGAAAGCCACGAGTATCGTGGCTGCTGCACAGCCTACTCAAAAACGGTCCTCCCGAATGCAGCGGGCCTGGCGAGGCAAAAAGAAACGACGATCTCCCGTTGACGTAAGAACCCCTTACGCAGTTTCGGATGCCCCATCTCTGTTTGCAATGGGTTGCACCTGTGCAGATGTCGCACGCCTATGTCGGATTTCCATTGACGCTGTTTACCGTTACGTCCGCAAAAACCACCTACGCGCTCATATCAATGCAGCGCAGCGAAGGCGACTGACGGTCGAGGCGCGAACTGTGTGGTTGCGCCTCCTTAGACGGTTCCCGAGGGCCGCTGCTAACCGCCTAGAAAGGATCGAGCCGCGAGCCTTTCGGTGGCTCTATAGAAATGACATTGTTTGGCTTCGCGAGCACTGGCCGGATTTACCAGTGCGCCGCCAGAGCAAACGAGCCGACGCCACCGCTCCCCATGGGCAAGACGCCGCGATGTGCGCGCGCATCCGAATGGCAAGAAAGGTCCTCAAAGCTGACTCATCCAGCCGTAGGCCTTCTCTGGCCGCATTGTGCAGACAGCTTGGCGTGACTGAATACGGCCTGCAACGAGCGAGACGATGGCGAAGGGTGGAGAAAGCAGTCAGAGATTACCTCGGATCGACGAACGAGTAAATGGAATTCGTCGAATTTACGTAACAATAATTAAGGTGCAGAAGATGCAGATCTGGAAGCCGAGGTTCGGTTTTTTGCTAGGTATCCAGCATAGAGAACTTTATGCTTCTGTTGTAGAAAGAATTATGGAGTCTGCGTCAGCAGACTTTGTTAAGTCAAAAGGATATATTCTTAATAATTCTCGTAAAAACGTTGCGTTATGTGCAAGCCTTGCAAAAGATATAGAACCGATTAGGCACCTTCTTCCTCCGCTGGAAGATATCATCGAAAATCACAGTATCTATCCATTGATAGCGCCGTTTATGGGTTCAGCGACGGCGGCTCTTCTACATCGAAGAGTGACGGACAAGGTGGGTAGAGACGTCCCGCTGTACAAAACCAACGTGGCCAGATTCTGTTCGCTTGCGATGGAGCTTCGCATATGCCCAAAATGCGCAGAGGAGAGTATGGATGCAATTGGAACGGTCGTATGGGATAGAGAGGCGGCTGTCATTGCAAATGTTGTCTGCGAAAAGCATGGTTGCCCCTACGCTAGCAAATGCGATAAATGTGGCAACGGATTCAAACTAGAAACATTTGGAGGGCGACCCAGACCGAATTGTCCTTGCGGTGGAAAAATGACGAGTGACGTCGAGGAGGGTTTGATAGGCGTTGCAAAACTTTTGGCCGACGACGTACATAGCATATTTGAAGGAGCGCTTCGCGGGCTTTCATCCGAAGCTCTGCTGACATTGATGAGAAAGTCTGCCAGGGATATGGGGATGGCAGGTAACAGCACGGGCCATCTTTGCAAGAAACTATTAGACGAGGCTTGTCTATATGATTTTGTCTGTCAAAAGCTTGATGCGCGTGGATGCACGTCAATCACGCTACAAGAAACGATGGCAGGGAGATGGTTTTCTATAAACCCAATAATGAACATAATCGCACTTCAAGTCATGTTGGGTCCGATCAATACCATTAAAGGCATCGTAGAAAATAATTTAGGTCATCTTGCCGCCATAGAGGAATTTCAGGAGCCTGTGTCCTTGGCAGCGAAGAATCTCATGGTCGCCATATCAGAATCATATCCAAACATTTACCCATGGATGTTTCAACAGAGATTTACCCGCGCATATCAATCTCTGTTGGCGCATGAGCCTGAATTTGTGATGGAGGTCATGGATCGTCATAAAGAAAAATCAATGGAAGATCGTCGTGACGTAAAGGATGAGGCTTTGCTGAAGCAGTTGAGAGAGCGACTGGAGGAGTTGAATCCCACCACTGTCAGAATTTCTGCGCACACGCTTCTTGCCGGAATCGCGAGAGGCGTAATTATGCGCGGCAATTATATCCGTAGATATCCGAAATCTATAGAGTTTATAAAAAACAATGAAGAGACCGGTATGGACGGGGTTAGAAGAAGAATAAAGCGCTTTGCCATGCACCATCCAGACTGTCTCGATGATGTTCTAATAAACGTCTTGGATTATAAGTTTTGCTCTTTGTCAAAAAGTACATTGCTGTCTTATTTGAAAAAGTTAAAGGAGAGGATTGAGATTAATATTGGAGGGTAATGGAGGTGTTTAGGCTAGAAATTTCAAATTTATGAGGATCCGGTAAGATATGAGGCTCTGTATCGAAACGTTCCAAGAATATTGCGTTGTGGCGCCAGAATGGGGTTGCAGTGGAAGGGATAGACTCGGCGTCCAGACTGGAGTGGCCTTTAATAATGCTCTCTATGCGGCATCCCAAGGAGACCCAGCTCGGTTCTCGGCCAGTCTGCGTGGGCCGAGCGATTTATTGGCAACAACGCTGGACGCCGCGTTGCTCGATCTTCTGCTGAAAACAAATCCGTTTGTCTGGGAGATCCGATGCCATTATCCTCTTTGCGTCAGGGGTAGGGCAGGGCCTCTCATCATCGAGCGCATGGTTACGGTTGAGCGAAGTGGATTACCAGGTGTCCCGCATTTGCATGCGGTGATGTGTTCTCATACCGATTTTCAAAAATTTAAAAAGCATTTGGATAGAGAGGGCGTTTCTTCTGAGGTCTTCGATGCGAGTTCCATTTCCCCGCTTCAGATTCAGAACGCAAGCTTCAGTTATGGCGTGGCGAGAAGGATGAATATTCGTGAGCCAAAGACGCGGGAATGCGCAGCGCGTCTTGCTCAGCGGATTTATGAAAGTGATCGGAGAAGCGTGCGTCGCAGAGCTTTGGGTGCCGACAGAAAGTATAGAGAATGCACCCTGGATCGTCTCTTAACGCGCCTCGCGCGAAGAGAGGGAATGACACTTGCTCACACGTACGCCCTGTTTGGGGTCGCAATGATCCTGGGCTTCGTGTGTGTGGCTCCTGGTCACGAGCTGAACCCTCTGACACCGCTCCGGCTTTCTTTTCCCCTCGTGCGAGCTCAAGCGTGATTTCGTATCGTCAAATACCTAATAATTCGCGATGACAAATAAATTAGTACCGTTCGAAACCTACCAGTGGCGATGTAAGGATAAAGTCATGAATCTGCGATACATGGCCAGTGATGGCCACGGAAATTGTTCGTTTTATGACTTGGAACAGAATCGACGAACTCGATCGCAGAAATTCACTATCGAGCGCGAATCCAAAGTTATTCCGTTACTTGGTAAAGATATCACCTTATCGGCGGACTCTTGGAGGGACAGCCTCCCGGACGAGAGCGAACTTTCGGATGAACGAAAAGAGGCGAGAGCTGCGCGTTGGAATAAAGTCGAAAGAGTGTTTCGTAGAAATAGCAAGGAACCTGAAGATTCACCAGTCTTTACAGATGATATTTACTTCAGCTCATCGTTATTTAGAAAAATGATGCGTCAGGAAGCTAAGCGTCAAGGTTTGGAGAGCGCCTCTGGGCTATACGTGCTCTTCTGGACATGTATTACGTATGGTGTTGATGAGTACGCGTTGACCGATCACTTTAACGCTTGTGGCGCTCCGGATATGCCACGCTCTACGCGCGAGGAAGGTGAAAAAACAGGGAGAAAGTCCGCTGGATTTTTTAGAGATCCTGAGACGTACACTGCCGACAACAGGTTCGGTCGATTCTGGCGCCGTCGAACAATCTCAGCCATCGTAACTTCGATTGCATGCGACCCTCGTTCAGCACGAAACCTATTCAATAGCGCTGCGCAATTTGGGGACCTAATGCTTGGTGGCTTCTGCTTTGCTGGAGGAGACCTGTCAGTTCGCGAGCGCCGAAAGATTCCTGCGGCGCAGATCCCCGAGCGGCGCACCCTTGGACGCCAAGGTATGAATATTGTCCGCGGTCTGGCTGCGGAAATATCTCCGTTGCTGAGCTGGGCGGCGAACAGCCCAGCAGGGTCGTCGACAGACATTGCGTTAGGGGACGAAATTATCGCGGACATGGACGTTACAGATTTCAAATATTTCCGAATAGCTTTTGTGACGGACGACGAGTCCGAGATGCGCGATTTGGGCGTTCCCCGTGTTGCGCTTGGCGTTGTTCGAGGGAGTGACTATCTTCTCGGTTATTACCCGACGATTGGATACGAACGGACAGACGTTTACCTTTACTGCGCGCTATCTATGCTCACGAATAAGACTGCGAGGCTTAAAGAGCTGGGTTTTAACGAGCCTCTAGCAGGTATGGAAAGCGGAACGGTAGATGGCATTTTTGCAGACGGCGGGCCGGGGTCATCGAAGCGTGCGAAGGTATTCACGCTTCGTGACTTAAAGGTGGATCACGTCAAAGCACCGCCTTATTACCCGCAAGGCAAGGGGAACGTCGAGGGCAGCAACTATCGGCTAAAGGGGCGTGTTTATAGCAATCTGCATCTTGCAGAAGATGTTATCGAAGCAGTACTGAATAGGATCGGAGAGATGCCCGTCGAGCAGCGTTTATCCTTACGGCATGGACAAGGCTTGAGCCCCGCGTTGAAGCGACGCGAGAAGGAGGGGATCATTTACCTCCGCGAGCGGGTATTTGAGCAGGTATTGGTTGAGGCCATCAATGAGCACAATCTTGCGGTGCTCACGCAGAAATCTGCACTGACGCAGAAGATGTTGGCTAGACGGCACGCGCCGACTCGTATAGAAGCTTTTCGCGAACAGATGGAGGCGCGGCGGGGAGATAGAGCATATGAAAGGACTGAGACCGAGATCCGCAAGGCAATCTTGATGTCGATGAAGATGACTGCGAAGGTCAAACAAGGCCTGGTTAATGTGAAGGAAGGTCAGTATGGTGGGAAGGACAACATGAATCATGAGAATGTAAAGACTCTCATGGAGTGGGAGAGAGCTCAACGTCTCAAGGAAAACTTGAACGACCGCAAGGCAGTCAACATCGAGGTCACTCCCGCCCCCCATGGAAATGTCTTGCTCTGGCACCTAGAAGGTCGTGAGCCCTTGGCGCTACCACCGACTAAGGCCTTCTGCAGGCGTGTCGGGGCAGATGCAGATCGTACAAGGGTGGTAGCTCTGCATCAGTGGGCGCACGTTGACATCGCCAATGAAAGGAAGAAGCAAGCGGACGAAAAAACATCGCGCGTGAAGAGGTATAGCAAGGAGGCGATGGCTGAGAGCGACAGAATCAAGCGAAGCAGGGGCTTTGACCCTACGGCTCCTGCGAGGCCTCGATCTCCAGCGGCGAGAACGCATCGGAGGAACGAAGAGCAGGAGCAATTCGAGCGAAATGCCGCGGCGTCAGGAGTCGAACCCGCGATGGCGCCTTCTACCGTATTTAATGACGAGTCATACTTTGCGAAAGGGCTAGACGAAAATCCTTACAACCTTTCAGACCTACAGAAGCACCTCCGAAGGTCCTCGAAGTGAGGGGCCAGGCGATCCACACGGAGTAGCCCAAAGGTTCGCGGTCTTTGAGCTGGCATACCTCGGCAGTGGGCCACCACGTTGATGCTCGTATGGGCCTTGCCATACTTTATTGACCTGTGTCGCCGCTTTCAGAACTCACAGCTTTCAGCCAAAGTAGGCTTGCTGATGACGTGCCGAGCATCTGGGCGTCGATGTCATAACTTATTGATAATTCTAGGTTATCGGGATTTGCTGAACATTATGTGCTGAACATTATTGCCGTTGGGCACCATTTTTGTTTGCGTCGGTAACAAAGCCTGGAAAGGCGGCTGTCGAAGTTTGGAAAATTTGGCGTGGCTACCCTGGAAGCCGCGCCAGATAAGGATTTTCCAGACTTTGGCCGAGCATACGGTGCTCGTATGCGCGCGATCTGCCTGTCCATTTGGCGCCAGACCTCGCGCAAAGACCCAGCTAATCATTCTTTAGGCAGTTCGCCTGCTTCCGCCCCTCAAATATAGGCCATTTGTACGGGGGCGGCAAAACTGGGCCGAGTTGGACGGGATCACCCTAGAAACCTGTCACTTGATAGCGGCTTTCATTGCCGCGAAGTCACCCTGGGCGTCTGCCACGACCCGACCAAGTCTTTCCCGTATGCGGGTCCATGAAGAACTTGTGGCTTTTGCTGAGAATAGCCCGTTGATTAGGCGTGTTCGTTCGTAGCCATAACCGCGACCTTTGTAAAATCCACAGAAGTGGATTTTTTCAACCGGCTCGAGCAGAGAGTACAGCTCCTCAAAGATTCGTGTATGAAGCGCATATACGGCGTTCGCGAATCCTGTGGTCTTCGCTACGATATCGTCGATTCGCCTCCCGCCGTTGCTACCCATGTAAGAGACGACCTGCGTTTGCATATCTAGGTGACACGTGCCCAACGAGCCATGCGTAAATGCAGTTCTGAGCTCGCGCAGCTCGGGAAACCAATTCTCGTACGCAGTTGCAAGCGCGTCTCGAATACTCTCCGGCAACCCTGCATCGTATGATCCGTCTTTAGCGCGAGCAAACAGTCTCGCAGTCGACTTCTTTTGCAGGCTGAGCTTGCCGTCGTATAGCCAGTAGAGCGAGTCACGAACGCCGTCGAGCACCGAGTAGAGTTCGCAGATTAGGGTTTCGAATACGGCAGCCACTTCCTGCGATCGAGCTCCCGGCGTATAACCGTTCGCGTGAAGTTCGGCCACATCCTCGGTCAAGGTTGGCAGCAATCGATTTGCCAACGCCGCCAAGACGTCGTACTTGTGCGTGTGGTCAATGACGGTTTGTATGGCATGTTGTGCCTTTCGTATACCATCCGCATCCGTTGTGAACGGACGCCCGAGGAAATGTTTGAACTTGCCCGCTGCGGTCCAGTGCTCTGGGGCGAAGGCTAAGAGAAGTCTGTCGTGGCCGGCGATTTGCATTTTGATTTTCGACTGCGTCGCGCAAGGACACCCGAGGGGGCGGCACATGGTGTTCACATTGCCACGAAGCTAGGTTGCCTCTTCCATGTCTCGGAAACGCGGCACCCGTCAACGCCCTTGCTCCCGCAAATGTGCCCTCCAACGACGCGGAGGGCGGTCCATATGTAGTCGACGTTCTCTCGGCCCGGGGGTGGGGTGGCGCAAACCGACCCTCTCCAGACCCTTGGCCGAGTTTTGCGAACGTCTCTACCCAATTCAAAAGCGGCGGCTCCGGATTGCTCGAAGCGGAGCAAACGGCTGGGGTCGAACACTTGTTGGTACCGGCCATGTTCACCAAGAATAATCCTGCCGCGGACATTTCCGTGCGGATGCATCGGCACCGCTAGGTCGTTCCCGACGCGAACCGGCGTCACGCAAAGCATCGTCATCGAATCGCCGTCTGCGAATCCGCCGCTCGTCGTTCTCTACCGAGCCTCACGTAAAGCTTCTGGATGTAAGCGCACTAGAAAACGTTCGATGAGGACCCCCGCGAGCTATGTCGCCAGATAAAAAAACGCCAACCCGTTTTGGGTTGGCGCTATGTTTGGGGCGTACTACTGGTATCAGAACTGGTTCATGGTGTTGTCTTTACCTGCCGCTTTCAGGGCTGCTTCGCCGCTGAAATACTCCTTGTGGTCGTCGCCG
>NZ_BAAILO010000117.1:0-2087 GCF_054589115.1 Cupriavidus sp. 8B
GAAGTACGCCGGCTACCTGAAGGACCGCTTCAGTGGTGAA
This sequence comes from Cupriavidus sp. 8B, assembly GCF_054589115.1. Taxonomy (NCBI): domain Bacteria; kingdom Pseudomonadati; phylum Pseudomonadota; class Betaproteobacteria; order Burkholderiales; family Burkholderiaceae; genus Cupriavidus; species Cupriavidus sp. 8B. Next base: position 41 of record NZ_BAAILO010000117.1, read on the forward strand.
CTCGACTTCGGCTGGGGTCCGATCCGGGTGCACAACGTGCTGCCGCTGCCTCAGCCTATCGGAACATTGGTCACATTCATCCAGCAGTGCGCCAAGCAGTACGACCCCGACAACGCCTATCTCGTGATTGACGTCGGCTATTTCACGACCGACTGGGTGGTCGCACGCGGCTACACGATGGACGACACCCGAAGCGGTGGCGTGCCGGGCGGTGCATCGCGTATCTATCAGCAGGTGGCAAGGCTCATCTCTCAGGCCGAGGGCGCAGCGGTGGACAGCATCGAACGGATCGACAAGGCAATCCGCGAGGCTAAGCCGATGCTCTTCTATCGCAAGGATCTGAATCTACGCCCCTTCGTTGAAGAAGCCATTGCGGTTGCCCAACAGTCCGTCTTGGAAGTTCAAACTCGTGTCGGTCGCACCGAGGATATTCGCGCCATCATCCTGACCGGAGGCGGAGCGAGCTTGTACGCGCCAACGATTCAAGCGGCATTTCCGCACAACGACATTCATGTGATGGATGCGCCCTGCTTTGCCAATGTTCGGGGCTTCCATACGATCGGCTCTGCACGACATGTGTCGAAGTCTTCCTGAGCCGGCTGCACATGGACAAGCTGCAGATTACGATCACGCTGTCCCCCGAAGCCGCACCCGACCTGCTGGCCTATCTGCGACAGATACCCGGCGCTCGCGAGCGCGCCTTTGTATTTCGACTGCTCGCGCAGCACGGGTTGAGAGCGCTTGGCGGCTCGGGTCCCGTGGGATTGCTACCAGCACCCGAAAACACGCCGGCCAGAACGCCGTTCCCGTCGGGGGGCGCCGTCCCAACAGATAGCAATGTCAATATCAAGGAACACAGGCTAGAAGCGACTTCTCCGGTCATGCCGGTCCCGTCTAACCCGGCCATCGCGGCGCCGCAAGGTGGTGCGTCGTCAGTGGATACGATGTATGCCTTCGCCATTCACGACGTTGGCGCGCTGAACGATGCGATGGCACGGTTTGGATGAAGCCAACAACACATTAGCGATCCCGTATGCAAAACCTCCAAATGCAGATCACGTTGAACGAGTACACGACGCCTCGCCTGCTGGCCTACCTCAATGAGATTCCCACAGCGAAGGACCGTGTCTTCGTGGTGAAGATGTTGGCCGAGAGAGCGCTTGAGGCGGGCATCGGCCTGCCTGCCCCTGAGCTCGCCGTATCACCGCGACCGGCGGAACCAACGACGGCCCGACTGAAGACGGCACCAAAGACGACATCGAAAAAGGTGACACCCAAGACTTCTCCGAAGAAGCTAACATCCCGAGTTGCAACCACCCGCACGGGCCACACGCCGAGCCCGAGGGGGCGGCGACCCGCTTCCGGAGACAGAAAGGCGCGAAACTAGAGCGTCTGCTAGAACGCTAATTGGCGCGACCATCTAACCTGGGTCCACACGTTGCGGGAACAATGCACGAATAGGAGTGGGTCTCCGCCCCCTTGACTTCCGAAGGGGGCGGGTACAGTAGAATCAACCGCAACGAACCAAAGGCCTATACACCATGACGGAATACGAAGTCATCCGCTTCGTCAAGTTTTTGCTGTTTTTTGGCATCTGCTGGACCCTGTGGGAATGCGCGCTGACGCTATTCATGGCGGTGCGCCGCCGTTGAAAAAAATGGACAAAAAAAAAGCCCGGCGCATGCCGGGCTTTTTTGTTATGGATGAGCGCTCAGTGGCGCGTCGGTCGTTGCCGACCAGTGCAATAGCTGAAGGCGGAATCGAAATCGACTTCCGTGTGTTGAAGCTGCGCGGAACCGTCTGGGTTGCGCAGATAGACATGGTACGTCTCGGCGTCCGACTGGCACGCCGGCACAGCGCCCGAATCCAGTTCGCGCATGGCGCAGATTTGCAGGCGACCCACGATGACATTGAACCCTTTGAACGACATAGCAGAACTCCAAGTGGTGATCTGCCGCAAGGGTTCTCCCCGGCGGGCAGAACCCGCAGGGCAGAGAGTGAATGAGGTGCCGCCCCGTGAGGCGGTTTGCAGATTGAATGGCTAGGC
>NZ_BAAILO010000118.1:0-30392 GCF_054589115.1 Cupriavidus sp. 8B
TTGATGCAACATGTCGCAAGCTCTATCAGTATCTGAATCGAGTGTCACTTGGCTAGCCGCGCACACTAATTCACCCACAGATTCCGCCGACGATCCTAAAAAAAAGCCTGGTGCAAGAATGCGCCGGGCTTTTTTCTTTGATGCGGCGAAAGACCCCTCGCCGCATAACGGGAGATTCAAACCTTCACGGCTACACCGAATGGTTCTCTATTCCCGCCGGGTTGCTCCCCTCTCCCACGTGTGGGAGAGGGGCCGGGGGAGAGGGCGGGCGCTCGATAAGCCATCGGATCGCAAAAACCACGAGCTCCGCGTCAAGTGGCTCCTAGCTGATATGACTCCCCTCTCCCCGGCCCTCTCCCCCTGAGGGGAGAGGGAGAGACAGCCGTCGTCATAGCGAGTGGTTTTGGCCCATACGGCGGCTTCGGCCAACGCATCGAAGGCCTTATCCAGGCAATCTCACTCGCCCAGGTACGCCGCCCTCACCTTCGGATCGTCCAGCATCTGCTTGGCGTCGCCGCTCATGGTGACCAGGCCCGACTCCATCACATAGCCGCGGTGCGCGGCCTGCAGTGCCAGCCGCGCGTTCTGCTCCACCAGCAGCACCGTCACGCCCAGCGCGGAGACGTCGCGCACCACCTCGAAGATCTTCGCCACCATGATCGGCGACAGGCCCATCGAGGGTTCGTCCAGCAGCAGCAGCTTGGGCTGGCTCATCAGCGCGCGCGCCATGGCCAGCATCTGCTGCTCGCCGCCCGACATGGTGCCGGCCAGCTGGTTGGCACGCTCCTTCAGGCGCGGGAAGATGCCGAACATGCGATCGATGTCGGCCTTGATGCCGGCCTCGTCGATCCGCGTGTAGGCGCCCATCTGCAGGTTCTCGGTGATGGTCATGCGCGCGAACACGCCGCGCCCTTCCGGCACCATCGCCAGGCCCTGCTTGAGCAGCGTGTAGCTGGGCACGCCCTTGATGGACTTGCCCATGTACTCCACGTCACCGCCAGCCCAGCCCTGCAGGCCGGTGATGGCCTTCATGGTGGTGGTCTTGCCGGCGCCATTGGCGCCGATCAGCGTGACCAGTTCACCTTCCTTGATTTCGAGGTCAATGCCCTTGACCGCCTGGATGCCGCCGTACGCGACCTTCAGGCCGGATATCTTCAGTAGTGTGTCTTTCATTGTGTCTTTCCCCCGTCAGTGCGCCGGGGTACCGAGGTAAGCCTCGATCACCGCTGGATTGCTCTGGACTTCATGCGGCAGGCCTTGCGCGATGACCTTGCCGTAGTCAAGCACGGTCATGCGGTTGCACAGGCCCATCACCAGCTTCACGTCGTGCTCGATCAGCAGGATGGTCTTGCCATCGCTGCGGATCTTGTCGAGCAGGCCGCGCAGCTCCACTTTCTCGGTGGCGTTCATGCCGGCGGCGGGTTCGTCCAGCGCCAGCAGCTTGGGCTCGGTGGCGAGCGCCCGCGCGATTTCCAGGCGGCGCTGGTGGCCGTACGACAGGTTGCGCGAGGTGAAGTGGGCGTACTTGCCGATGCCCACGTACTCGAGCAGGTCGTGCGCCCAGTCTTCCACCGAGTGTTCTTCACGCCGGACCGAAGGCGGGCGGAACACCGCACCTAACAGGCCAGCCTTGGTACGCACGTGCCGGCCCACCATCACGTTCTCCAGCGCGGTCATTTCGCCAAACAGGCGGATGTTCTGGAAGGTGCGGGCGATGCCGGCCTTGGCGACTTCGTGCACGGCGGTCGGCTGGTAGGCCTTCCCACCCAGCACGAACTCGCCGGAGTCCGGCGTGTACAGGCCGGTGATGACGTTGAAGAAGGTGGTCTTGCCGGCCCCGTTGGGACCAATCAGGCCGTAGATTTCGCCCGGCTGGATCTGCAGGCCCACATCGGACAATGCCTGCAGGCCGCCGAATCGCTTGTTGACCCCCTGTACCGACAGGAGGAGATTCTCGTTGCTCATGATGTCCTCCTGGTCAGAAACGGCCAACGCTGCCCGGGCGGCGGATCACCGGCCGGTCTTCCTTGCGCGGCGACGGCCACAGGCCTGCCGGGCGATACAGCATCACGCCAACCAGGGCCAGCCCGAACAGCAGCTGGCGCAGCACTTCGGCGTCAACGATGGTATGGCCGAAGATCATGTTCTGCGCCGGCTCCGCCACGGCACGCAGCAGTTCCTGGAAACCCACCAGCAGGACACCGCCGAGTATCACGCCAGGGATATGGCCCATGCCGCCCAGCACCACGATGGCGAGAATGTAGATGGACTCCCACAGCACGAACGACTCGGGCGAGACAAAGCCCTGGAAGGCGCCAAACACGGCACCCGACGCACCACCGAACGACGCGCCCATGGCGAAGGCCAGCAGCTTGATGTTGCGGGTGTTGATGCCCATGGCCTTGGCGGCGATCTCGTCCTCGCGGATGGCCACGAAGGCGCGGCCGATGCGTGAGTTCTGCAGCCGCAGGCAGATGAACACGATCGCGATCACCAGCACCACCAGCAGGTAGTAGTACATGAACACCGGCGTGAACTTCAGCCCGAAGATCTCGTGCGTCTTGGAGAAATTGAAGCCGAAGATGTGGACCGGGTCCACCGCGGTGATCCCCTTGGGACCGTTGGTGATGTTGAGCGGGCGGTCGAGGTTGTTCAGGAAGATCCGGATGATCTCGCCGAAGCCCAGGGTCACGATGGCGAGGTAATCGCCACGCAGCTTGAGCGTAGGCGCACCCAGCAACACGCCGAACGTGGCGGCCACGAGAATCGCCAGCGGCAGCACGAACCACATGGACACGTGCAGGCCATGGGGGAAAAGCTGGTGGATCCACTCGAACTGGTTGGCCAGGTGGGGCGAGCCCAGCAAGGCCATCATGTACGCGCCGACGGCATAGAAGGCGATGTAGCCCAGGTCGAGCAGGCCGGCAAAGCCCACCACGATGTTCAGGCCAAGCGCCAGCATGATGTAGATCAGCGCGAAGTCGAGCACGCGCACCCAGTAGTTGCCGCCCAGCGTCTGCACCAGGAACGGCGCGCACAGGGCGATGACCAGGAAGCCAAGCAACGCGGCCATGGTCTTGGCTGGCGTCTTGGTCAGCGGCGCAGCCTGCGCCGCCGAGGATGGAATCGGGGTGTTCATGGATTCTCTCTCCTTAGGCGCGTTCGGAAACCCGCTCGCCCATGATGCCGGACGGACGGAAGACAAGGACGGTGATCAGCACGATAAAGGCGAACACGTCCTGGTAGTTGGAGCCAAATATGCCACCCGTGAGATCGCCGATGTAGCCGGCGCCCAGGGCTTCGATCAAGCCCAGCAGCATGCCGCCGACCATGGCGCCCGCCAGGTTGCCGATGCCGCCCAGCACCGCGGCGGTGAACGCCTTCAGGCCCGGGATGAAGCCCATGTAGAAGTGGGCGTTGCCGTAGTTGGTGGCCATCATCACGCCGGCCAGCGCTGCCAGCGCGGCGCCGATCATGAAGGTGGCCGAGATGACGAAGTTCGGGTTCACGCCCATCAGCCCCGCTACCTTCTGGTTCTCGGCGGTGGCGCGCATCGCGCGGCCGAGCTTGGTGCGGTTGACCAGGGTCAGCAGGCCCGCCATCACCATCAGCGCCATGCCGATGATGACGATTTCCTTGCCCGTGATGGTGGCGCCGGTCGAGCCGATATCGATCGGCGACGAGGGCAGCAGCTGCGGGAAGGTCAGCGGGTTGCGCGACCAGATCAGCATGCCCATCGTCTGGAGGATGATGGACACGCCGATGGCGGTGATCAGCGGGGCCAGCCGCGGCGCGTTGCGCAACGGCCGGTAGGCCACCCGCTCGATGGTGTAGGCCAGCACGGCGCAGACCGGCATGGCGATCAGCGTGGCGATCACCAGCGTGAGCCACTCCGGCAAGCCGGGGAAGAATTTCTGCAAGCCAAGTATGGCTGACAGGGCGGTCAGGGCGCCGATCATCAGCACGTCGCCGTGGGCGAAGTTGATGATCCCGAGAATGCCGTAGACCATGGTGTAGCCGAGTGCGATCAGCGCATAGATGCTGCCGAGCACCAGACCGTTCACGATCTGCTGGATAAGGATATCCATGAAAACTCCTTGCTTCCGTCCAAATTCCCTCGGCATGGTGTGGATGCCGGGGGGACGTTGATATGTTGGGTGGTTTGGTAGTGTCGTCTTCTGCTGGTAAGCGGCCTGCCTACTCCACCCATGGTAAGGATGCTGCATGTATGGCAAGGCTAAAAAAACGGCACCGCAACATACTCGCGGTGCCGTTCGGATGGGCCGGTAAGCCCCGGATTACATCTTCACGACGTCAAGGACGGTCTTCTTCTTGTCCTTGTACTCGTACAACGTGATGGTGCCTTCCTTCATGTCGCCCTTTTCATCGAAGGCGATGTTGCCGATCAGGCCCTTGTAGTTGGTCTTGGGCATTTCGGCCAGGATGGCCGCCGGCTCGGTCGAGTTGGCGCGCTTCATGGCGTCAACGACGACCATGACGGCGTCATAGGTGAACGGTGCGTAGATCTGCACCGGCGCACTGAAGCGAGCCTGGTAGCGCTTGTCGAAATCCGCGCCCTGCTCCATCTTGGACAGTGCCAGACCGGCTTCCGAGCAGATGATGTTGGACACGGCATCGCCGGCCAGCTCAGCCACCTTGTCGGTACAGACGCCATCGCCGCCAACGATCTTGGAGCTGATGCCGAGTTCCTTGGCCTGCTTGGCGAACGGGCCGCCGGTGGCGTCCATGCCGCCGTACATGATCACGTCCGGTTTCTTGCCCTTGATCTTGGTCAGAATGGCCTTGAAGTCGGTGGCCTTGTCGTTGGTGGCTTCACGTGCCACCACGTTCACGCCGGACGCCTTGGCGGTCTTCTCGAACTCGTCGGCCAGGCCCTTGCCGTAGGCGGTGGCATCGTCGACGATGGCCACGGTCTTGGCGTGCAGGCTCTTGGTGGCGTAGTTGGCCAGTGCCGGGCCCTGCTGGGCGTCGGTGGCCACCACGCGGAACGTGGTCTTGAAGCCTTGCTTGGTGTAGTCGGGGTTGGTCGACGACGGCGAGATCTGCACGATGCCGGCATCGCTATAGATCTTGGAGGCCGGAATCGATACGCCCGAGTTCAGGTGGCCAACCACTGCCACGACCTTGGCGTCCACCAGCTTCTGCGCCACGGCGGTGCCCGTCTTCGGGTCGCCCGCGTCGTCTTCGCCGACCAGCTCCAGCTTGATCTTCTTGCCGTTGATCTCCAGGCCGGTCTTGTTGACTTCCTCCACGGCCAGGCGGGCGCCGTTTTCGTTGTCCTTGCCAAGGTGAGCGATACCGCCGGTCAGCGGTGCAGCATGGCCGATCTTGACTACGACATCGCCACTGCCTGCTGCCGGCGCGGTCGCCGCGGCAGGTGCCGATGCTGCCGCATCAGCGGGCTTTTCTTCTTTCTTGCCGCAAGCAGTAACCAGCGCCACTGCGGCTGCGATCGGCAGAATCTTGGCAAACGTGATTTGCATGAGTGATCTCCTAGGATTCACATGATCAGGGTAAACCAACGCCCCCCGGACGTTTCCCCTGAACCGCCATAGTTTAGTTTCAATTTGAAACGCGCGAATTGTATTCCCTTTTTAAACGGATGCAATATGCGACGCAACAACCTGAAGGATTAACCCACCAAATGAGCTAGGGAATTTCCCCAATGCGCGCATTGGGGCAATTCCCGCCTACATGGAGGCTAGCCGTTGGTACTAACAAGATTCGTGCCTACCGCGTGCCACAGGGTGGCTTTGCTGCTTGCAAGTCACTCCGGCGGGCCGCGTATTAAATAGGTGTTTCATTTAATATCAACCGGCTCATTCAAATACGAGGAACGAGTGCCCCGGCACCATAATAGGGAAATCCCCAATTACAGGGATTTCCCTTATTTGTCTTTTTAGACAGACAGGTATAAGGCCGTTCGCACCGGGCTTGTGCATTATCCAAGGGATAGCAGGCAATATAGGGTGCTATATCTTGGTGCAACCCTGGCGAGAGAATGGTGCGCAACGACGTGCAACCGGTGCGACGGAGGGGTGCCTGCCGAGCGCGAGCGGCAGCGCAAAAAGCAACGGCCCGCGAGAGCGGGCCGTCTTGCCAGACAATCAGGTGTGGATCACGCTGATCAGGCGGGCGTGACCTGTTGCAGGCCGCGCGGCAAGGGAAACGACATCTTCTCCTCGATCCCTTCCAGCGCGCGCACGTTGCGCGCACCCAGCAGGTGCAGGCGCGCGACGATGGCCTGTGCCAGCGCCTCGGGGGCGGAGGCGCCGGCGGTCAGGCCGATGCGGCGCTTGCCCGCGATCCATTCCGGCTGGAGCTGATCGGGCGAATCGATCATGTAGGCCGGCACGCCCAGGCGCTGCGCGAGCTCGCGCAGGCGGTTGGAGTTGGAGCTGTTGGGGCTGCCCACCACGATCACCACCTCCACCTGGGGTGCCATGAACTTCACGGCATCCTGGCGGTTCTGGGTGGCATAGCAGATGTCTTGCTTCTTGGGCTCGCGGATCAGCGGGAAGCGCGCCTTGAGCGCGGCGACGATCTCCAGCGTTTCGTCCACCGAGAGCGTGGTCTGGGTCACGAATGCCAGGCGCTCGGGATCGGCCACGTGCAGCTTGGCGACATCCGCGGAGGACTCGACCAGCAGCATGCCGCCTTCAGCCTGCCCCATGGTGCCCTCGACTTCTGGATGGCCCTTGTGCCCGATCATGATGATCTCGCAGCCCTCGGTGCGCATCTTGCCGACTTCCACATGCACCTTGGTCACCAGCGGGCAGGTGGCATCGAACACGTTCAGGCCGCGCACGGCGGCATCGGCGCGCACTTCCTTGGAGACGCCATGCGCACTGAAGATCACAGTCGACCCGGGTGGCACTTCCTCGAGCTCCTGCACGAAGACCGCGCCCTTGCGGCGCAGGTCTTCCACCACATAGGCGTTGTGGACGATTTCGTGGCGCACGTAGATCGGCGCGCCGTAGCGTGCAAGGGCGCGCTCGACGATCTCGATGGCGCGATCCACGCCGGCGCAAAAGCCGCGCGGCTGCGCCATCAGGATCTCGGCATCGGGGGCTGTGGTGGGTTCAGACATGCAAGGATTCGACTCATGGGTGCCGGCACGAGGCCGGCCGGTGGTCTGCTTAGAGAATGCCGATCAGTTGGACATCGAACAGGATGGTCTGTCCGGCCAGCGGGTGGTTGAAATCGAACAGCGCCGACGTCGTGCCGATCTCCTTGAGCACACCGGCGTACTTACCGCCGCCGGGCGCATTGAACTCAACCAGGTCGCCCGGGGCGTAGTCCTCTTCAAACGAAGAGTTCTCGCGCAGCGTCGCCAGCGAAACCCGTTGCAGCAACTCGGGGTTGCGCGGGCCGAAGGCATGCTCCGGCGCCAGCCGGTAAGTCATGCGCTCGCCCTCCGGCATGCCCAGCAGCGCCTGCTCCAGTGTAGGCGCGAACTGGCCTTGTCCGAGCAGCAGCGTGGCGGGCTTCTCCGCGAAGGTACTGACGATCTCAGTGCCGTTCTCCATGGAGATGCTGTAGTGAAGGGTCAGGAAGGAGTCCGCCTGCACGGTCTTGCGGCCATCCACGGTGCCGTCCCCGTTCTTCGGGCCGGAAGCAAAAGTTTGCAAAGTCATAGGTGCTCAACCAGTCAACAACCCGTATTGTAAGCGACTCGACCGAGCGCCGCCTTGTCCGCGGTGCCATTGTTCCGAGGGGATCGTGCCATGCGCATTACCGATTGGCCCAGCAATGAGCGGCCACGCGAGAAACTGCTCAGCGGCGGGGCCGCTACGCTCTCAGATGCCGAACTGCTCGCCGTATTCCTGCGCGTGGGCGTGGCGGGTAAAAGTGCCGTTGACATCGCCCGGGAGCTGCTGAATGATTTCGGCACGCTCAGCGGCCTGTTTGCGGCCGACGCGGGGCAACTGGCCCGCGTCAAGGGCGTTGGCGGCGCCAAGTACGCGCAGTTGCAGGCGGCCCGTGAGCTGACGCGGCGAGCGCTGGGCGAACAGCTGCAACTGCCCGGGGCACTGGATTCCCCCACGGCGGTGCGCGACTATCTGCGCCTGTCACTCGCGGGGCTGGCCCACGAAGTGTTCCTGTGCCTGTTCCTGGACGCCCGCAACCGCCTGCTGGCCAGCGAGGAGCTGTTTCGCGGCACGCTGACCCAGACCAGCGTCTATCCCCGAGAAGTAGCCCGAAAGGCGCTTGCACATAACGCCGCGGCGGTCATCGTTGCGCACAACCACCCGTCCGGCAACACCACGCCCAGCGCCGCGGATCTCGCCATGACCCGCGCGTTGACCCGCTCCCTGGCCCTGATCGACGTGCAAGTTCTTGACCATTTCATCGTCGCAGGTAGTAACATCCACTCCTTCGCCGAACACGGCCAGCTGTGATGCAAGATGCGATGCGCGTTGTGATGCGCACCGCACGGATGCACACCCCTGAACGGTAAACGAGAGAAGGCATTGATTCATCAGTGCTTTCCGTTCTATAATGTTCGTTTGCTGAAGTCTCAACCGCTGCAGTCCGGGCCAGCGCGCCTTTTGTTGATCTGTTGCGAACATTGTCCACGTAGAAGAGTTAGGAGTGCTTCATGGCACGCGTCTGTCAAGTGACCGGGAAAGCGCCGATGGTCGGCAACAACGTTTCCCACGCAAACAACAAGACCAAGCGTCGTTTTCTGCCCAACCTGCAGAATCGTCGTTTCTTTGTTGAATCGGAAAACCGCTGGGTGAGCCTGCGCGTCTCGAACGCCGGCCTGCGCCTGATCGACAAGAAAGGCATCGACACCGTGCTCGTGGATCTGCGCGCACGTGGCGAAGTCTAATTAGGAGCACATCATGGCCAGCAAAGGCGGACGCGATAAAATCAAGTTGGAGTCGACTGCAGGTACGGGTCACTTCTACACGACCACCAAGAACAAGCGCACGATGCCGGAAAAGATGGAGATCATGAAGTTCGATCCCGTCGCCCGCAAGCACGTGTCGTACAAGGAAACCAAGATCAAGTAATTGATCCTGTCTTCCTCATGCCGATCGCGCGGCATGTCGGTAGAAACCCCGCCCAGGCGGGGTTTTTGCTTTTTCGGGCCGCAAACGCCGCATTGCGCAGCCGACGCCTCTCCACGCCCCGCCCCACACTGCTTGCCTGCCCACGCGAGCCCGCTGGCGGTGTACACTTTCCAGCTTTCCTGCCTCCCGACCGCGTGCCGCGCGCGTCTCTCGCACCATGAACTTCGATGTCGCCATTGTCGGCAGCGGACTGGCCGGTCTAACGGTCGCGCTGCAACTGGCCGACACCCATCGGGTTGTCATCATTTGCAAACGTGCCATGACGCAAGGCGCCAGCGACTGGGCCCAGGGCGGCATTGCCGCCGTCCTGGACTCGGGCGACAGCCACGATGAGCACACGCAGGACACCTTGGTGGCGGGCGCCGGCCTTTGCGATGACAGCGCCACGCGCTACATCGTCGAGCATGGGCGCGAAGCCATCCAGTGGCTGATCGACCGCGGCGTGCCATTCACCCGCGACGACCAGGCGGAACTCGGCTACCACCTGACGCGCGAAGGCGGGCATAGCCGCCGGCGCATCATCCACGCGGCGGACGCCACCGGCCATGCCGTCGTGTCCACGTTGAGCGAGCAGGCGCGCCAGCATCCCAATATCACGATCATCGAGGACCACTTCGCGGTGGACCTGATCACTTCGCGCAAGCTTGGCCTGCCGGGCAACCGCTGCTACGGCCTCTACGTGCTGGACGACGCCTGCGGCGAAGTGCAAACCATTACCGCCACCCACACCGTGCTGGCGACAGGTGGCGCGGGCAAGGTCTATCTCTACACCACCAACCCCGACACGGCCACCGGCGACGGCATCGCCATGGCCTGGCGCGCGGGCTGCCGGGTGTCGAACATGGAATTCATCCAGTTCCACCCGACCTGCCTGTATCACCCCTACGCCAAGTCCTTCCTGATCTCGGAAGCCGTACGTGGCGAAGGCGGCCTGCTCAAGCTGCCAGATGGCACCCGCTTCATGCCGGAACACGACGAGCGCGCCGAACTGGCTCCGCGCGACGTGGTGGCACGCGCGATCGACTTCGAAATGAAGAAGCGTGGCCTGGATTACGTGCACCTGGACATCAGCCACCAGCCCGAGTCCTTCCTGCGCGAGCATTTCCCGACCATCCATGCACGCTGCCTGGAACTCGGCATCGACATCGCCCGCGAACCCATCCCGGTGGTGCCGGCGGCGCACTATACCTGCGGCGGCGTGGTGACCGACACCGCGGGCCGCACCGATCTGTCCAACCTCTATGCGGTGGGCGAGACCGGTTGCACCGGCCTGCATGGCGCCAACCGGCTGGCCTCCAATTCGCTGCTCGAATGCATGGTGATCGGGCGCGCGGCGGCCCTCGACATTGCCGGGCAGGACAAGGCCGGGCAACCGGACATCGCGCTGCCCCAGTGGGATGAAAGCCGCGTGGCGGATGCCGACGAGGAAGTCGTGGTCTCGCACAACTGGGACGAGTTGCGCCGCATGATGTGGAACTATGTGGGCATCGTGCGCACCAGCAAGCGGCTCGAGCGCGCCCAGCACCGCATCACCCTGCTGCGCGAGGAGATCGCGGAGTACTACGCCAACTTCCGGGTCACCCGCGACCTGCTGGAACTGCGTAACCTGGTGGAAGTCGCCTCGTTGATCGTGGATAGCGCGTATTCGCGCCATGAGAGCCGCGGCTTGCACTTCAGCCGCGACTATCCGGAGACGTTGCCGAAGGCGCTGCCAACGGTCATGCAGCCGGAGTTCAAGCGGGAACGGGCCAAGTAAGCCTCGCTGGCCTCTCGCCATAAAAAAGCGCGCCTTGGCGCGCTTTTTTTATGCTCCGGGCCGATCCTGCTTACTCGATGATCCGCAACGAATAATCCGTCGCGCGCACATCCTTGGTCAGCGCCCCTACCGAGATCCGGTCCACCCCGGTTTCGGCGAAAGCACGGATGGTGTCTGCATTGACGCCGCCCGAGACTTCCAGCAAGGCACGCCCTGCATTGATACGCACGGCATCGCGCATCATCGCCTCGGTAAAGTTGTCGATCAGGATCGACTTCGCGCCAGCCGCCAATGCCTCTTCCAGTTCGGCCAGGCTTTCCACCTCGACCTGGACCGACACACCCGCATCCAGCGCGGCCGCTGCCTGCATGGCAGCGGTGATGCTGCCGGCCGCCGCGATATGGTTTTCCTTGATCAGGATGCCATCGTACAACGCCAGGCGCTGGTTGTCGCCACCACCGACCCTGACCGCGTACTTCTGCGCCAGGCGCAGGCCCGGCAATGTCTTGCGGGTATCCAGCACGCGCGCCCGGGTGCCTTCGACCAGGTCGGCATAGCGGCGCGTGGCGGTTGCTACGCCGGACAACAATTGCAGGAAATTCAGCGACGGCCGCTCCGCGGTCAACAGCGAGCGGGCCGGGCCAGTGATCTCGCAGACCACCGAGTCCGGCGCCAAGCGAGCGCCTTCGGCCTGCTGCCAGACGACCTGAAGCGCAGGATCGACCGCGCGCATGCACGCCTCGAACCACGGCTGGCCGCACAGCACGGCTTGCTCGCGCACGATCACGCGCGCCCGCGCCGGCTTGCCGGCGGGCACCAGCATGCCGGTCAGGTCGCCGCTGCCGACATCTTCGGCAATAGCTGCACTGACATTGGCCTGGAGCGCCTCGGCGAGCGCCGGGCCATAGCTGTCGAAAATAGCGTTCACGCTCGAATTCACGGAATTCACGTTTGGATTGCTGCTCATGCCGGGCCGATTCCCTTGAACAAGGCCTGCTCGCTGGCCAGGTCGGCCTTGGGCCGCACATTGGCCTTCTGCTGCGCGGCGAAGTCGAGCATGCGGTCGATGCAGGTCACGGCCTGGCGGCCGATATCCGCGTCGACATGGATTTCGTTATGACCGTTCTCCAGCACTTCGGCCAGGTTGGTCAGTGCGTTCATCGCCATCCAGGGGCAGTGCGCGCAACTCTTGCAGGTGGCGCTGTTGCCGGCGGTGGGGGCTTCGATGAAACGCTTGTCGGGCGCGGCCAGGCGCATCTTGTGCAGGATGCCGTTGTCGGTCGCGACAATGAACTCGCGGGCGTCCAGTTCCTTTACCGCGGCGATCAGCTGAGAAGTCGAGCCCACCACGTCGGCCTGCTCGACCACATTGGCCGGCGACTCCGGATGCACCAGGATCTTGGCGTTGGGAAACTCGCGGCGCAGCAGGTCCAGCTCGATGCCCTTGAACTCGTCATGCACCAGGCAGGAACCCTGCCACAAGAGCATGTCGGCGCCGGTCTGCTTCTGGATATAGCCGCCCAGGTGCTTGTCCGGCGCCCACAGGATCTTCTCGCCACGCGCGTGCAGGTGCTCGACGATCTTCAGGCCGATGCTGGAGGTCACCATCCAGTCGGCGCGCGCCTTCACGGCGGCGCTGGTGTTGGCATAGACCACCACCGTGCGATCGGGATGCGCATCGCAGAACGCGGCGAATTCGTCGGACGGGCAGCCCAGGTCTAGCGAGCAGGTTGCGTCGAGGTCGGGCATCAGCACGGTCTTTTCCGGGCTGAGGATCTTGGCGGTCTCACCCATGAAGCGAACCCCAGCCACCACCAGCGTCTTGGCCGGATGATCACGGCCAAAGCGCGCCATCTCCAGCGAGTCCGACACGCAGCCGCCGGTTTCCTCGGCCAGGTCCTGCAGGTCGGAATCGACGTAATAGTGTGCTACAAGCACCGCATTACGTTGCCTCAGCAGGGTCTTGATGCGCGCTTTGAGCGCCGTGCGCTCCTGTGCCGACAGCACGGGAGGCACTTTGGCCCAGGCGTGGGCGACACAGCTGCCGCCTTCGGGGGACTCCGTCGAGAGGTTCGGCTTCTCGAACTCGACGGCTTTGATCGTTTGGGGGGTCATCTCCGATACTCCTCTTGGACAGCGCGCCTCGGATCCCGCTTGGTATCCCGCTATCGCCGCTGGCCCTGATATTGGGGGAGTTTAGCGAAAACAAAAGCCCCGCCAGTGGCGGGGCTTTTGGGCGAGCTAAATTGTATCAGGCCACGCCAGCTCAGGCATCAGCCCGCATCAGGCATAACGGCGCAGGCGCAGCGAGAAATCGTGCAGTGCCTGGATGCCGCTGGCCTCGGCGCGGTGGCACCAGGCCTGCAGCTGCGCCAGCAGCTGTTCGCGCGTCAGGTTGGAGCGGCCCCAGATCGCGGCCAGCTCGCGGCGCATTTCCACGAAGGTATGCAGCGACTTGTTCTGCTCCACGATGCTGGCCAGTTGCTGGCGCTGCGGATCGGCCAGCTTGGCTTCTTCGCGGTGGAACCACTTGCGAGCGGGCTTGAAGCTGCTGTACTCGGCCACACGGGCCTCCTTGAGCTTTTCCAGTTCCTGCTTGTAGGCGCTCTTGACCGCCTTGGCATAGCGCGCCATCACGTCATAGCGATTGGCAATGATGGCTTCCAGCGTGTTGTGGTCAACCGGGCGGGCATCCACCAGGCGAGCCTTCGGCGGGGTCTTCTTGACCTTGGCCAAGCCAACAGCCTGCATGGCGCGGATGTAGCCCCAGCCGATGTCGAACTCGTACCACTTGATCGAGAACTTGGCCGACGTCGGGTAGGTGTGATGGTTGTTGTGCAGTTCTTCGCCGCCGATGATGATGCCCCACGGCGAGACATTGGTCGAAGCGTCCTCGCAATCGTAATTGCGATAGCCCCACCAGTGGCCCAGGCCATTGATGATGCCGGCGGCGTGGATCGGGATCCACAGCATCTGCACGGCCCACACGCTCAGGCCGATCACGCCGAACAGGGCGACGTCGATGATCAGCATCAGGCCAACGCCTTGCCAGCCAAAGCGCGAGTAGACATTGCGCTCGACCCAGTCGTCAGGCGTGCCATGACCGAACTTGGTGATGGTCTCCTTGTTCTTGGATTCGGCGCGATACAGCTCCGCGCCTTCCAGCAGCACCTTGCGGATGCCGCGGGTCTGCGGGCTGTGGGGATCGTCTTCGGTCTCGCACTTGGCGTGGTGCTTGCGGTGAATGGCAGTCCACTCTTTGGTGACCATGCCGGTGGTCAGCCACAGCCAGCCACGGAAGAAATGCGAAACGATAGGGTGCAGATCCAGCGACCGGTGCGCCATGCAGCGGTGCAGGTAGATGGTCACGCCGGCGATGGTGATGTGCGTCACCACGAGGGTGTAGATCACGATCTCCCACCAGGACCAGTTGGCGAGGCCATTAGCGGCCCAGTCAAGAATAGTGTCGAACAAACTGTTCTCCGTCGATTAAACAGGGGCATTCAGTGCGGCGCGACAAGGCGAGCCGCAAACAAGGTGCAGAAAAAGGCCTGCAAATTCAATGATTGCGTCATATGGCGCCTGCCTGAAACCCCGGCACTCGCCGGAGCCCCCAAGGCATGCGCGTCTGGCGCCTTGGGCAAAACTGCTGCCTGCCGGCGGGACTGGACACGAGCCGCTGCAATCTGGCGGCTGTCTGGTGGGGGGCGGGAGGTCGAACAAAGTCATCCGAACGAAACGCGCCTTTCGAATGAACCCGCAACTACCCAGGATTCTACCGGAACCGCATCGAGCGGACATCCGCTTTTTCCCTCAGTTTGATGTTAAGCAACACGGATTGTTCCATAAGGTGGCCTAAACGCCGCGTGAACACTCACGAGGCGGCGCCAGTCACGGCACCCGGCAGCTCAATATGCGCTGCTTGAGCCGCTTTTGCGGATTCGTCACTGCCGTCGACTCCCGCTTTCCCCAGCACGCGCACCTCGCGCCGCGGATACGGGATCGAGATGCCATTCTCCCTGAACTTCCGCCATATCGCCCGGTTCATCGCCGATTGCACGCCGAGCTTACCGTTCTGCGGGTCGGCGATATAACCAGCGAGCTCATATTCGATGCCATTGTCGCCGAACAGCACCAGAAATGCCGACGGCCCCGGCTGTGCCAGCAATCTCGGGATGCCTTGCGCGGCGTCGACCAGCAAGGCCAGCACCATTTCCGGATCCGCCGCGTAATCGGCCTGAACACGTGTTGCAACCCGCACATTGGTGTTGGAGAACGAGTGGTTCTGTACCGCCTGTGCCACGAGTTGCTCGTTTGGCACCAGGGTTTCGCCATCGCCGTTGCGCACCACGGTGTAGCGCGTGCGGATCTGCGAAACGATCCCCGTGTATTTATCGACCGTGATCTGGTCGCCCAGCTTGACCGAGCGGTCGAGCAGGATGATGAAACCGGAGATGTAGTTGCTAGCGATCTTTTGCAAGCCCAGCCCCAGGCCAACGCCCAGCGCGCCGCCAAACACGGACAGCACGGTGAGGTCGATGCCGACCAGCGACAGGCTCAGCAACAGGGAAACGAGCAGTAGCAGCGCCTTGGAGATCCGGGACAGGACCACTTTCAGGTTGCTGTCCAGCCCGCTCGAGCGCATCAACCGCTCCTCCAGCCACGAACCGAACCACATGGCCACCAGCACGGTGACCAGGATCCACACCACGGCCACCAGCGTGTCCGCCAGGCTGATCTTCTGCTTGCCGCCCAGTGAAAAGCGGATGCCGTCCATCCAATGCACCACATCCCACAGCAAACCCAGCACATAAAGCGCCATCGCCGCCCAAACCAGGGTAGTCAGCACTTTTTCGACCAGCAGCAGCATGCCGTGCAGCTGACCATTACCTGAAATCACGCGACGCAAGATGTAGAAGGCGAAATAGAGGAAGGTAATGCCGGAAAGGGGCACCAATGCGAGCCGTAGCACGCTGATGGACATCATCGGCGCCAGCCCGAAGCGCGCGCCCATCACCAGCAGCCAGCCGAACAACGGGAACATGGCGCGCTCCAGGCTGGCCGCGGCGAAGCGCAGGGAGAAGCTGGATCCGGCGTAGCGGCCTTCGAGGCGCTTGACGATCAATCTCGCCAATGGCCAGGCCACAGCCAGGCAGGCGGCAAGGACCGCCAGCTGCCAGATGAAGCCGGGGCCACCCGCGTCGCGGATCAGGTCATCGAGCATCTTGCCAAAGGCCGGATGCGCGACTTGGAGTTCGTTCAGGGAAGTGGGATTCATGCTTTGCCATGGCTGGCAGGGACCATCCGGTCAGGATCAGCGGCCCCTGGCAAGGTAAGCGGGACACTGCATGACGTCACTGCATGCCCCGCGACCAAAAAGTCAGCCATTCTAGCCGCCCTGCTCCGCGCGGCGCAGGATTGGCGCTGGGCCTGCCGGGCAACCTGGTCCCTATTCCATGCGCGGATCGCTGTCAGCCGCACCTTCCCCGGCAATCCGGCATGCGACGCCAGGGCTCGGCAACGCGTTGCAGCCGATCTCGCAGGTCCGCCCCCGGATGCAAGGGGCCACATAACAGGTCGACGCAATAGTCGATCACCCGTGCCCGCCCGGGTGGGTTCAGCATGCCGTGGTCCAGGCCAGCGACGGTCTCGATCTGCAACTGCGAGAAGCCGGCAAGGCCAGCCAGCGTTGGCCCGAAGAAGCGCGCCAGCTCGAAAGGCCCGGGATCGTCCGGCCCGAACAGCAGGCGCAGGACCGTGCCGCGTGCGTCGAGCGTCCGGAGCAAGTCCTCGATTTCCCGCTGCTCGTGCGCGGCAGGCTTGGGAAGGACCGATGCCGCGTTGATGCCGGGCGTGCCCTCTTCTGCCGTGGGTGCGCTGCGGCCATGGATCAGCCACCGGGGCCGTGTGAACGGCTCCCGGCGCAACAAGCGCTGCAGGTTGACCAGCACGGCGCCCACCACGCCCGGGTGCGCGCCCGCGGCATGCAGGCTGACATTGGCGCCATAGCTCACGCCGAAGGCCACTACCTCGCGATGGCCGTGGGCAAGCAACCAGTCGCAGGCGGTGATGGCATCGCGGTATCCCTCCGGATCGGCCGGCACGGCCGCGATGGCCTGCGCGCCAACGGATGCGTCCCCGATGCCTCGCACATCGATGCGAAACGAGGCAACCCCGCGCGCCGCCAGCCGGCGCGCCAGCATGACGCCGCAACGGCCGGCACCGACGTGATGCGTGCCGCCGGAATTGTTGATCAGCACGGCCGGCCGCTCGATGCGCGCCCCGAGCGGCTCGCACAACATGCCGAACAGGCCCTGGCCAAAACGCACAGGCGTTTCCATCCATTCGCCGGAGCACAGGCAAGAGGCCTGTGCAGCCACCATCGCCCCGCCACCTGGGCCAGGCTCGCCAGCCGGTGCCGCTGGCGCCATATCGGCAATCCAGCCTGCCACCGCCGCGAAGGTCGCCTCCGGCGGGGTGCCATGCAGCGGATCCTGCAGCCAGTCGATCACCTCGGGGAAAGGCACCACCCGCACCTGCGCGCCCAGCGTGCCGTAGTGGTGCGCCAGCGGGTCAACCTGGGGCTCGCTGCCTGCGACCAGGATTCTCGGGGCGGGCGCGCGTGGCGCATCGAGCAAGTCGAGGCCGCCAAGGCCATCGACCACCGCGCCCGAGAAATGGATGCCAAGGATGTCGATTCCCGCTTGCTGGCCAGTGCCAGGCGCAGGCCCGGACTCCACCGCGCGGCCAGCAAGCGAGCGCCAGGTCTGCGCGATCATCTTCATCTCCCGCACCAGCATCCTGCCGCTCGCCACGGGCGCAAGCAGCGCCAGCGCATCGACGCGCAGCCCGGCCACGCGGCGCTCGGCAGCCAGCGCCGCCAGCGAGGCGCCGCCGCGCACGCCCAGCAGCACGAGTTCCTGGGCACCTGACATGCGCCTGAGCAACTTGCCAGCGGCGCCGATCCCGGCGAGCCAGGCGTCGATGCAGGACGTGCCCGGCGCCGGCGCGCCCGCATGGTCAGGGTCCGCGGAGTCACCGGTGCCTGGATAGTCGAACCTGAGCACAGGCACGCCCTGGGCCGCAAGCCGCTCCGCCAGCCGCGCCAGGCCGGCATGCGTCCACAAGGCTTCGTGCCCGATCGCATTGCACAGCAGCACCGCGCGCTGTCCCTGGGCCGCGTGGTACCAGCCAAAACATCCGTCGAAGTGCAGCGGCGTCATGGCGCAAACGCCTTGCGCCTGGCCTGCCGTGCGCCCCCCGCAGCAACGCCCAGGCGCTCGCAACGCGCCTGCAACTGGCCGCGATCGATCTTGCCGTTCACGTTCATGGGAAGGCCGTCGAGGCAGACGATGCGATCCGGTTGCGCGTAGACCGGCAGGCTCTGCCTGCAAGCCAGCCGGATCCGCGCCATGCGCACGCCGAGCTCGCCCAGCGATGCGTCGCCCGATGCCTGCACAAAGGCGATCAGCCCTATCGGCTTGCCGGCGTCGTCCAGTGGCCACGCCAGCACGGCGCACTGCGCGCTGCCGCTGGCAGCCTGCACGACCTGCTCAATCTCCTGCAATTCCACGCGGTTGCCGCGAATCTTCACCTGCATGTCGATGCGGCCGTGGTAAAGCAACCCATCGGGCGATTCGGCCACGGCATCGCCGGTGCGATACCAGCGGCTGCACGCCCGCCCGGGATAGGTGCGTGTAAAGAAGCGCTGCGCGTCGAGCGGGTTGGCGCGCAGATAGCCCTTGGCAAGCTGCGCGCCGCCGATCAGCAGTTCGCCCTGCGCGCCGGGCGGCACCGGCGCAAGCGCGTCGTCGACAATCATCAGCTCGACCCCGGCATATGGCTTGCCGAGCGGCACCGCGGGGCGCGACGCATCGGCAAGAAAGGTCTCGGTCAGCTCAAAGGTGAGCATGATCACCGTCGCCTCGGTGGGTCCGTAGCCGTTGACGATGCGCGTGTTCGGCGCCGCCCGCGACCACGCCCGCGCCAGCGTCTTGGGCAAGGCCTCGCCCCCCATCAAGGTCATCCGCACGCTGGGAAACGCGCCGGGCGTCAACTTGCGGAACTGCTGCATCAACGCCAGCACGGAGGGCACGCTGGCCCAGTGGGTAATTGCGTGTTCACGGATAAAGCCGGCCAGGTAAAGGGGGTCTTGCAGCGATGGCACATACAGGCAGCCTCCGTTCGCCCAGCAAACGTGCATGTCATGCACCGAGAAATCGAAGGTGAGATCGGCGAACTGGCTAAAGCGTGCGCCAGGCTCGCATGGAAAGCGTTGCATCTGCGCGCTGACATAGGCCACAGCGCTGGCGTGCGGGATCATGACGCCCTTGGGCGGCCCGCTGGTGCCGGAGGTAAAGATCAGGTAGGCGAGGTCATCGCCTGAAACGGTCACGGGCGGCCCAGGCGGGTCATGCACAAAGGGCGCCGGCGGCAAGGGGGCGAAACGCGCGCCGCCTCCCGGACACCCGGTTGCCGGCAGCGACTCGGGATCCATCAGGAGAATGCGCAGATCCGGCGGCAGCAACGGGATCAACGCATCAAGCTGCGGTGCGCATGCACGATCGACCAGCATCACGCGCGCGCCTGAGCGCTGGACGATGGCGGCGTTGCGTGCCGGGGGGAATTTGGGGTGCAACGGCACGTAGGCCATGCCGGCGCCGAGCACGCCGAGCAGGCCGGCGTACGCGCAGACGCTGCGGTGCGCGAACAGGATGCAGTTGCGGCTCCCGTCGCCTGAATGCGCCGCCAGCGCGGCACTCACGCGGCCCGCGCGCGCGCGTAGTTCCTCATAAGCGTAAAAGCGTCCGTCGACCCACAAGGCGTGGTCGCAGGGCTGCCGTGCAGCCGTCTCGAAGAAGAAAGAATGCAACATCCCGCCTCCCGACCGAGTGCGTCGCCCCCTTTGCGGGACCGGTGCGCTCTGGAACTCCATCCGGAAATTGTGCGGCGCCGATCCACCTTGCGCGGTCGCGCGCCGTTGTCCTTGCCTGGCGCGCGTTGTCTTGCCAACTTAGCCTGCATTGCCTGACAAGACAAGTTACGACGCCTTTAATGTTTTGAACTTAAGAGCTTGCTCCATTGGTGCGAATGGGCGATGCAAATGGCGGCGGACTGCGCTCTACGATGGCGGCAATCATTTGGCTGGGAGCGGGTGCGCACCGGCCAGCCCCGTGCTGGCACCATTCGCGGCTGGGTTCCCCCGAGCCGGCGCGCGCCTTCACGGGCCTGCCCGTGCGCCACAAAGTATGAGGCGTCGCCCAGAAGGCTTAGTCCATCAAGACCCGCGTATCAACACATACCGGCCATACTGCCGACGTAGAGCTTCCTCGCGGCGCGCGCGAAGGCCGAGCGGCGCAGGCGAATTGCGTGACTGCCCGGGATCGGGGGTGGCAAAAAGAAGGGGGACGGAAAAGGCAGCTGGGACCGGACGGCCCCAGCGTGGGAAATTCGCCAGTCGGCCGGCGCCACGGGGATGCTTCCCCCGGCGCGGCCTCCTGGTGGATCCGGCTTTAGCTGACGCGCTCCAGCACGGCGGCGAAGAAGCCGTCGGTCTGGTGCAGGTGCGGGTAAAGCGCCAGCATCTCGGCATCTTCCGGCAAGCCGGGCACCGTGATCTTTTGCTCGGCCAGCACCTGTGCGGCGGGCACCAGGCGGAAGGCCGGGTGCGAGGCCAGGAAACCACGCACGATGCCTTCGTTCTCCGCCTCCAGCACGCTGCACGTTGCGTAGACCACGCGCCCGCCCACCTTCACCAGGCGCGCGGCGGATTCGAGAATGGCCGCCTGCTTGACGGTCAGCTCCAGCACCGATTGCGGCGACTGGCGCCACTTCAGGTCCGGATTGCGCCGCAGCGTGCCCAGCCCGCTGCAAGGCGCATCCACCAGCACGCGGTCGATCTTGCCGGCCAGGCGCTTGATCTTGGCGTCATGCTCGGAGTCGATCAGCACGGGGTGCACGTTGGACAACCCGCTGCGCGCCAGGCGGGGCTTGAGGTTGGACAAGCGCTTCTCGGACACGTCGAACGCATAGAGGCGGCCGGTGGAGCGCATCAGCGCGCCCAGGGCGAGCGTCTTGCCGCCCGCGCCCGCGCAAAAATCGACCACCATCTCGCCGCGCTTGGGCGCGACCAGGTTGCACAGCATCTGGCTGCCTTCATCCTGCACTTCGACCAGCCCGATGACGAACAGCGGCAGCTGGTTGAGCGCCGGCTTGCCGGCCAGGCGGATGCCGGACGGCGCCATCGGCGTCACCTCGGCCTTCAGCCCCGCGGCGGTCAGCTCGGCCAGCGCGGCCTCCTGCGTGGTCTTGACCAGGTTGGCACGCAGGTCCAGCGGCGCCGGGCGCAGCCAGGCATCGCCCAGCGCTTCGACAAAGGCTTCATCGTGGCGCGCGGCCAGTTGGTCGAACAGCCATTCGGGCAGGTTGGCGCGCACGCGCGGCGCCAGGCTGGAACGCTCGATCGTGGTCAGCCGATCGAGCCACTCGCCCTCTTCCGGCAGGAGAAACGGCGTCAGCACGTCGCGGCCCAGCGTGGCGGCCAGGCCCAGCAGGGCCAGGCGGCGCTGCGAAGCACCCGTGCCGCTGGCTGCGAACTGCGCAAACTCCACGCGCCGGCGCAGCACGGCAAACACGGCTTCCGCGATGATGCCGCGCTCGCGATGACCCAGCTTGGGGTTTTCGCGGAAGTAGTAGCTCACCACCACGTCGGACGGGCGCGTGAACATCAGCACCTTGCCCAGCAGGCGGTCGATGTGCTGGATATGGACGGCGTGCAGGCCGCCATGGGGCCCGCGGCCTTGCTGCGGCGCCTGGCTGTCGTGCGCGTCGCGCGGGCGGGCCTGGCGAATGGGCGTGCCCTTGTGATCCTTGTTCTTGTTGCGAACGGGCTGACGCGCCCCTGCGGTATTGCGGCTCATGACTGCACCTCCGTAGCGGCAGCAAAGGCCGTAAACAGCTGGGATTCGGGTGGTTCGACCCGGACTACGCCGGCATGCACGCGCAGCCGGTCTTCGACAAACCAGCGCACAGCGCGCGGGTAGACAACGTGTTCGCACGGCAACAGGCGCGTGGCCAGGCTCTCGGGCGTGTCGTCCGGCAGCACGTCAAGCGCGGCCTGGACGATAACGGGGCCGTGATCGAGCTCGGGCGTGACGAAATGCACGCTGGCGCCGTGGACCTTGACGCCCGCCTCGATGGCTTGCCGGTGTGTATGCAGCCCCGGAAAGCACGGCAGCAGCGACGGATGGATATTCAGCATGCGCCCGGCATACTTGTCGACAAAGCCCGGCGTCAGGATGCGCATGAAGCCGGCCAGGACCACCAGGTCCGGCGCGAAAGCGTCGATGGCATCGGCGAGCGCTGCGTCAAAAGTGGCGCGATCATCATATAGCTTGTGGTCCACCACGCCGGTAGCCACGCCGTGGTCGGCGGCAAATTTCAGACCTTCGGCGTCTGGCCGGTTGGACAAGACCGCCGCTACGCGCGCCGGCCAGCCTTCGGCGGCACAGGCGCTGACGATGGCTTCCATATTGGAGCCCCGCCCGGAAATCAGGATAACGATATTTTTCATCGCGCAATTCTACCAAGCCGGGGCCAGTACACGACCAAAGCGAGCGCATTAGGCACTTAAAACACGCGAAACCCCCGCCGCAGCGCCATTTCGCATGGCCTATACGCAACGTGAACTCACGCCCGATGGATTGTGACGCCTCGCCCGCTCTGCTAGAGTGGCTGCTATCGTCCACGCGCAGTCCGTTAACACGGCTTTAAGTGACAACAAGGACGAACTGGGAAATTAGACGGGAAATCGCATGTCGAACGCTGCACCGACCTTGTTGGTGGTCGATGATCATCCTATGGCCTTGTCTGGCACCACCGCGTTCTTGGCGGAAGTGATGCCCGACGTCGCCGTCCACGCCGCAGGGAGCGCCAAAGAGGCGTTGAATACCTTGCAGCAAGGACTCAGGCCTGACATCGTGCTGCTGGATATCTGGCTGACCGACGGTACCGGCTTCGACGCCATGCAGGCGCTCAAGACACTGGTACCTTCCGCTCGCTTTATTTTTATGTCGGCCGAGGCCACGCCCGAAATCGTGGGCCGCGCGCGCGCGCTCGCCGCCTGTGGCTTCGTCGGCAAGCACCTGGACGCCAACGCATTCACCGCCGCCGTGCGCAAGGTGCTGGCAGGCGACACCTCCTTCCCCTCGGACGAAGCGCTCAGTGGCCGTGCCCAATCCTTCGGGCCGGCGCACGGCATCCCGGTCACCCCGGCGGAACTGGGGCTGACCCCGCGCCAGGGCTCGGTGCTGGCGCTGGTGCTGGAAGGCCTGCCCAACAAGGTCATCGCGCGGCGGCTCGGCCTGACCGAAAACACCGTCAAGGAACACGTCTCGGCCATCTTGCAGCGGCTTGGCGTGCGCACCCGCATGCAGGTCATGTCGCGCATGGAGCGATTCCGCCTGCGCCAGTAACGCGTATTGGCGACGCCAGCCGATCAACCGTGCAGGCGACAAATAAAAAATGGGCCAGCGCGTCATGCGCCGGCCCATTTTTTTTAGGCATGCGCGGCTCAGGCGGGCCGCAGCCAGCGCCGGAGCAGCAGCCTGAGCGCGGCCGGATCGACCGGCTTGGGCAGCACGAAGTAGCCAGCCTCCTCGGCCGCCGCCAGCGCGGCGGATTTCAGGTCGCCCGACAAAAGCGCACTGCGCGCCTGCGGCTGGGTGTTCTGCCAGCGCTCCAGCAGGTCCAGGCCGTTCTCGCTGCCGGGCAGGCGCAGGTCGCAGAAGATGATGTCCGGCTTGAGCCCCTGGAGGAACAGGCGGTCGGCATCCGCGCCGTGCGCGGCGCAGGCAACCTCGATGCCCCACGCTTCCATCAGCGCGATCCACGCCTTGCGGATCTGGGTGTCGTCGTCGACCACCAGCACGGTGCCGCGCAGGTGGTCGGGCTTGGCGTCCTCGGCCTGCGCATTGGCCCGCACGGTACGGATGGTGGCCACGGTCTCGGCCGCCACCGGCGCCAGCGAGAACCAGAACACCGATCCCCGGCCCGGCACTGAGCGCACGCCATAGGTGCCGCGCATCAGCCGCACGCATTCCTTGAAGATCGCCAGCCCTAGCCCCAGGCCCTGTGAGGGGTCGCGCTGCGGGTTATGCACCTGGTAATACGGCGAGAAGATGTCCGGCAGATGCTCGGGCGTAATCCCGGCCCCGGTGTCCCACACTTCCACGCGGATATGCTTGCGGCGCTCGCGCGCGGTCACCAGCACGCCCCCGCGCCGGGTGTAGCGCAGGGCGTTCTGCACGAGATTGAACAGCGCGCGGCGCAGCAGCACGGGCTCGGCCATGGCGTACAGCTCTTCGGGCACGCGCGGGGTCAGGGTCAGGCCGCTCTCGCGCGCGTCGGCGGCGAACTGGCTCATGACCTCGCTGATCAGGTGGCTCAGCTCGCACGGCTCCAACGTGGGCAGCACTTTGCGGCCCTCGAGCTTGGACAGATCCAGCAGCGAACGGAACAGCAGGTCGATGGTCTGGGTGCCGGCGGCCACCTGCTCCACCAGCGGATGGAGCGAGGACGACTTGTTGCGGGCGCGCAGCGCCTCCACCAGCATCACCAGCGCATGCACCGGCTGGCGCAGGTCATGGCTCGCGGCGGCCAGGAAGCGCGACTTTTCCTCGCTGGCATGCAGCGCCCTCTCCTTTTCCTCCTGGAATTGCTTGGCCAGCCTGCGGCTGTCGCTTTCCAGCTGGATGGCCCGCACCAGCGTGCGCTGCAGGTTCAGGGCATGGCGCGTGAGCATGATGGCGTAGACCACCAGCAGCAACTGCACATAGGTGCCATGCCCCGGGAACGCGTACTCGGCCAGCAGGATATTGGGCACCAGGATCGGGATGCCGGCATAGACCAGGTTGGACGGCACCGGTGACTGCGCGGTGACGCCGCCCGCCAGCACGCCAAGCGCCAGCAGGTACAACACGCTGGAGAAGACGGTGGAGCCGGTGTAGAGATGCAGCAGCGCGGAGCTGCCCCAGGTCAGCCCGGTCAGGAAGGCCATCGCCCGCATATTGGCCCACCATTTGCGTGTGTGCGCCGAGCGGCTCATGGTGGCGCAATCGCGCAGGTAGCCGAAGTAGAACCAGCTGGTGGCCGCGGTCAGCACCAGCATGACGCCGCACCAGCCCACCAGGGCGCTGTGATCGGCGGCCGACCAGAAGGCGATCGCGGTCAATGCCGGAAGCACCACCGAGGCGACGATGGCGGTGGGGGAGACGCGATGGATGGTCGCCAGCAGCTTGGCCCGCGTTTCGGTATCGAGCGGAGGCCCTGGCGGCGGCAGGATTCGGTTTAGCAGCGCGTTCAAGGGAGGGCTGGGGGCAGCGAGTGCGATCCGCCATATCATGCCGCCTTTTGGGGCACAACGCCACGACAATGGGTCGATCCGTGCACAAAAACGCCAGTGCCGGCATGCCCGCCACCGCCGCCAGGCCAAACTTGTCCACCATTCGCCTTATAATGCTCGCTTTACCCAAACGCTTGTTGCCGTCCTCGTGAAAGTCTTCCGTGGCCTGCCCAACGCCGAAAGCCGGGCGCCCTGCGCCCTTACCATCGGCAATTTTGACGGTGTGCACCGCGGCCACCAGTCGCTGCTCGCCCGCGCGCGCGCCGCGGCGGATGCACGCGGGCTGCCGCTATGCGTGATGACATTCGAGCCGCATCCGCGCGAATTCTTCACGCCGGACAAGGCGCCAAGGCGCATTGCGCTGCTGCGCGACAAGCTGGAAAGCCTGCGCCGCAACGGTGTCGACCGCGTGGTCGTTGAGCACTTCAACGCACACTTCGCCGCGCAATCCCCACAAGCGTTTGTCGAGAACGTGCTCTGGCACGGCCTGCACACGCGCTGGCTGCTGGTCGGCGACGACTTCCGCTTCGGTGCCAGGCGCGCCGGCGATTTCGCCTATCTGCAACAGGCCGGCGTCCAGTTCGGCTTCGACGTTGAGCAGATGGGCTCGGTCTCCGAAGGCGGCGTGCGCATCTCCAGCTCCGCCGTGCGGCAGGCGCTGGGCGATGGCGATCTCGAACACGCGCGCCGCCTGCTTGGCCATGGCTATGCCATCAGCGGGCATGTGGTCCACGGCCGCAAGCTCGGGCGCGACCTGGGCTTTCCCACCATCAACCTGCGCATCTCGCACAAGCGGCCGGCTGTCAACGGCATCTTCGTGGTGCAGGTGCATGGGCTGGCCGACCACGCCATACCAGGCGTGGCCAGCATCGGCGTGCGCCCGACCATCGAAGATGCCGGCCGGGTGCTGCTGGAAGTGCACCTGTTCGACTTCAAGCAGAACGTCTACGGCAAGCTGGTCCGGGTCGAGTTCATGAAGAAGCTGCGCGACGAAGCCCGTTTCGACGGGCTGGAGGCGCTGACCGCCGCCATTGCCAAGGACAGCGCGGACGCCCGCGCCTTCTTCGGCCTGACCGTGCCGGGCTCGCCCGAGGGCACGCCCCCGGCAGCGGGCAGCCGCGACTTCGCCACCTCCGCCACCGACCGAATTAGCTAGCGCCCCGTTCCCGCGCGGCGGGACCCGGGTCGCTACCCCAACCCGAAGCCAGGCCGCGGCACCCTCCGCAGCCGGTCCACGCCGTACCGCGCGCCCGCACCCAGCCGAGCTAGTGCCGCGCGCCAACTGAATTGCCCCGAGAATCGACATGTCCAACGACAAACGCGCCAAGCCCGAAAAAAGCAAGTACCCGGTCAATCTGCTCGAGACCCCCTTCCCGATGCGCGGCGACCTGCCCAAGCGCGAGCCGCTGTGGGTCAAGCAATGGCAGGACAAGCAGCTCTACAAGAAGATCCGGGCCGCTCGCATGGGCGCCAAGAAGTTCATCCTGCACGATGGCCCCCCGTACGCCAATGGCGACATCCACATCGGCCACGCGGTCAACAAGGTCCTCAAGGACATGATCGTCAAGGCGCGCGGCCTGACCGGGCTGGACGCCGTCTATGTGCCGGGCTGGGACTGCCACGGCATGCCGATCGAGATCCAGATCGAAAAGCAGTTCGGCAAGGGCCTGCCGGTGCAGGAAGTGCAATCGCGCGCCCGTGCCTACGCCACCGAGCAGATCGCCCGCCAGAAGCTGGACTTCGAGCGCCTGGGCGTGCTGGGTGACTGGGAACACCCCTACCTGACCATGAACTACAGCAACGAAGCCGACGAGCTGCGCGCGCTGGGCAAGATCATGGAAAAGGGCTACGTGTTCCGCGGCCTGAAGCCGGTGAACTGGTGCTTCGACTGCGGCTCGGCGCTGGCCGAGGCCGAGGTCGAGTACAAGGACAAGACCGATCTTTCCATCGACGTGGGCTTCCCCTTCGCCGAGACCGACAAGCTGGCGCACGCCTTCAAGGTGCCGGCCGAGCAACTCGCCGCCAAACCCGGCTGGATCGTGATCTGGACCACCACGCCGTGGACCATCCCGTCCAACCAGGCGCTCAACGTGCATCCGGAGGTCGAGTACGCGCTGGTCGATACCCCGCGCGGCTTCCTGCTGCTGGCCACCGAGCGCGTCGAAGAACAGCTCAAGATCTACGAACTGGAAGGCAAGGTGCTGGCCACCACCACCGGCGCGGCGCTGTCGGAAATCCGCTTCCACCACCCGCTGTCCAAGATGGACGCGGGCTACGACCGCCTGTCGCCGGTCTACCTGGGCGACTACGTCACCACCGATACCGGCACCGGCATCGTGCACTCGGCGCCGGCCTACGGCGTGGAGGATTTCCAGTCGTGCAAGGCGCACGGCATGAACGACAGGGACATCATCAGCCCGGTCATGGGCGACGGCGTCTATGCCAGCACGCTGCCGCTGTTCGGCGGCCAGAAGATCTGGGATGCCAACCCCAGGATCGTCGAAGTGCTGAAGGCCTCGGGCAACCTGTTCAACTCGCACAAGTACACCCACAGCTATATGCACTGCTGGCGTCACAAGACGCCGATCATCTACCGTGCCACCTCGCAATGGTTCGCGGGCATGGACGTGGATCCGGTCAATGACGACGGCAGCAACGGCCCGACCCTGCGCGAAACCGCGCTCGCCGGCATCGAGGCAACCGAGTTCTACCCGGCCTGGGGCAAGCAGCGCCTGCACAACATGATCGCCAACCGGCCCGACTGGACCCTGTCGCGCCAGCGCCAGTGGGGCGTGCCGATGGCCTTCTTCCTGCACAAGGAAACCGGCGCGCTGCACCCGCGCACGCCGGAGCTGCTGGAGGAGATCGCCAAGCGCGTGGAAGCGCACGGCATCGAAGCCTGGCAGACGCTGGATCCCAAGGAACTGCTGGGCTCCGACGCCGCCCTGTATGAAAAGAACCGCGACACGCTCGACGTCTGGTTCGACTCCGGCACCACGCACTGGACCGTGATCCGCGGCTCCCACCGCGAAGACCTGTACGACGCGTCGGCCGACCTGCCCGACGGCCGCCTGGCGGACCTGTACCTGGAAGGCTCTGACCAGCATCGCGGCTGGTTCCATTCGTCGCTGCTGACCGCGTCGATGCTGTACGGCAAGCCGCCCTACAAGGCGCTGCTGACGCACGGCTTCACGGTCGACGGCGAAGGCCGCAAGATGTCGAAGTCGGTCGGCAACACGGTGTCGCCGCAGGACGTGTCGAACAAGATGGGCGCCGAGATCATCCGCCTGTGGGTGGCCTCGACCGATTACTCCGGCGAGCTGTCGATCTCCGACGAAATCCTCAAGCGCGTGGTGGAAGGCTATCGCCGCATCCGCAACACGCTACGCTTCCTGCTGGCCAACCTGGCCGACTACGACCACGCGCAGCATGCGCTGCCGGCGTCGGAATGGCTGGAAATCGACCGCTACGCCGTCGCCCTGACCGGCCGCCTGCAACAGGAAATCCTGTCGCACTACGACGGCTACGAGTTCCACCCTGTGGTCGCCAAGCTGCAGACCTTCTGCTCGGAAGACCTGGGCGGCTTCTACCTGGACGTGCTGAAGGACCGCCTCTACACCACCGCGGCCAACTCGAAAGAGCGCCGCGCCGCGCAGAACGCGGTGTACCACATCACCCAGGCCATGCTGCACTGGATGGCGCCGTTCCTGTCGTTCACGGCGGAAGAGGCATGGCAGATCTTCGGCCATGGCACCGAGCACACCGACACCATCTTCACCAGCACCTACTACGAAGTGCCGGCGATCGACCAGGCCGACGACCTGCTGCAGAAGTGGCATGTGATCCGCGAAGCCCGCGCCGAAGTCACCAAGCAGCTCGAAGCGGTGCGCGTGGACGGCGAGATCGGTTCCTCGCTGCAAGCCGAAGTCACCATCCAGGCCGGTGGCCCGGTGCTGGCCGCGCTGCAGAGCCTGTCCGATGACCTGCGCTTCGTGCTGCTGACCTCCGCCGCCAAGGTAACGCCGGCGCCGGAAGGCGGCGACCTGCTGGTCACGGTGACGCCCTCGGTGCACGCCAAGTGCGAGCGTTGCTGGCACTACCGCGCCGACGTCGGCCGCGACCCGGCCCATCCCACCCTCTGCGGCCGCTGCGACAGCAACCTGTTCGGCGCCGGTGAACACAGGAGCCATGCCTGATGGCCGCTACCACCACGCGCACCGTGCGCGGCACCAAACGCGCCAGCAGCAAGGGCTCGAAGGGCAGCAACACCACGCCACTGCTGTGGATGGCGTTCGCCCTGCTGGTGATCGTGCTCGACCAGTTCTTCAAGATCGTCATCGTGCGGACCTTCGCCTACGGCGAATCCCGCCCGGTGACCCGCTTCTTCAACCTGGTGCTGGTCTATAACAAGGGCGCCGCCTTCAGCTTCCTGGCAGACGCCGGCGGCTGGCAGCGCTGGTTCTTCACCGGCCTGGGCGTGTTGGTGGGGCTGTTCATCATCTGGATGCTGTACCGCCATACCGGGCAGCGCCTGTTCTGCTTCGCGATCTCGCTGATCCTTGGCGGCGCCATTGGCAATGTGGTGGACCGCGTGGTGTACGGCCACGTCGTCGATTTCCTCGACTTCTACGTGCGCAACTACCACTGGCCGGCGTTCAACGTGGCGGACTGCGCCATCACCGTGGGCGCTGTGCTGCTGATCGTCGACGAACTACGGCGCGTTCGCCGGCACTGAGGCCGCACCAACGTTCCAGCTGCGCCCGCTTCATGCGGGCGTCAAACCGCTGACAAACCTGATGCACAAGCTGAAGCCGCCGAACAGGCCAAAGCCGCGCATCGTGACGACGTCCTTCGCTCCCTCTCCCCTCAGGGGGAGAGGGGTGGCTCGGAGCCACTTGAAGCGAAGCCTTCGGTCTTGTCCCGCACACGGCCGCATAGCCAGCGCCCGCCCTCTCCCCCGGTTGCACTCCCACAAGTGGGAGGGGGGAGCAAACCGGCGGGAATGGAGAACCATTCGGTGTAGCCGTGATTTCCGCCGCCCAGGCGGAAATCACCCAAGAGCGATGCGAAGCGAGCCGTCAAGGTTTGAATCTCCCGTTATGCGGCGCCTCGTCGGCAAGCCAAAAGAGCGGAA
>NZ_BAAILO010000119.1:0-344 GCF_054589115.1 Cupriavidus sp. 8B
GTGTACACCGGGTGGCCGAAACCGATCACCACTTCCTTGTTTTCCACGCGGCGCGAGATGTCGATGTGCGCCTCGTCCGGGCTGTCGTAGCGCTTCTGGATCTCGAACGCCACTTCGTTGGCGCCGCCGTGCTTGGGGCCGCGCAGCGCGCCGATGGCGCCGCAGATCGACGAGTACATGTCCGAGCCCGTGCCGGCGATCACGCGCCCGGCGAAGGTGGAGGCGTTGAACTCGTGCTCGGCGTACAGGTTGAGCGAGGTCTGCATGGCGCGTTCCCACAGCGCCGAGGGCTTCTGGCCGTGCAGCAGGTGCAGGAAGTGCGCGCCGATGGTGTCGTCGTCGGT
>NZ_BAAILO010000120.1:0-359 GCF_054589115.1 Cupriavidus sp. 8B
AACGACCTGCACTACCGCGGCTACGACATCCTCGACATCGCCGAGACCTGCGAATTCGAGGAGATTGCCCACCTGCTGGTGCACGGCAAGCTCCCCACCCGCGCCGAACTGGCCGCCTACAAGGCCAAGCTCAAGGCCCTGCGCGGCCTGCCCGCCAACGTCAAGGCCGCCCTCGAATGGGTGCCCGCCAGCGCCCACCCGATGGACGTGATGCGCACCGGCGTGTCCGTGCTCGGCACCGTGCTGCCGGAAAAGGACGACCACAACACCCCCGGCGCGCGCGACATCGCCGACCGCCTGATGGCCAGCCTGGGCTCGATGCTGCTGTACTGGTACCACTACAGCCACAATGGCCGCCG
>NZ_BAAILO010000121.1:0-1208 GCF_054589115.1 Cupriavidus sp. 8B
GTTTACAAGTAGCACTGCCTTATCGAGGACGCCGATTTGTGGGCAAACCTCAGCCCTGAGGGGAGAGGGAGAAACAGCCGTCGTCATGGCGCGCGGCTTTGGCCCATCCGGCGGCTTCGGCCTGTGCATCAAAGATGTCCAATCTTATCGAACGAGATCGCCAACTCTTTCGCATGGCTTATTGCACCGCGCTGTCCATAATCCATTCACACCACCACACAACGTTCTCAGGAGAACACCATGAATCGCTTTGAAGGCAAAACCGTACTGGTCACTGGCGGCAACAGTGGCATGGGCCTGGCCACCGCGCAGGCATTCGCCGCCGAGGGCGCGCGCGTCATCGTGACGGGCCGGGACTCCGCGACGCTGGAAGCCGCCAAGCCCACGCTGGGCGCCAACGCGCTAGCCATCCAGAACGACGCCGGCCCCGTTGCAGCAGCTCGCGCGCTGGCAAAACGTCTCACCGACGAAGGCATCAAGCTCGACGCCGTGTTCATCAACGCGGGCATCGCCAGGTTCGCGCCGCTGTCGGATGTCGAGGAATCGATGTGGGACCAGACCTTCAATACCAATGTAAAGGGCCCCTTCTTCCAGATCCAGGCACTGACGCCGCTGTTCAACCCAGGCGCGTCAATCGTGCTCAACGGCTCCATCAACGCGCACATAGGCATGCCGTCATCCGCCGTCTATGCGGCCAGCAAGGCCGGCCTCATCTCGCTGGCCAAGACGCTCTCCGCCGAACTGCTGCCGCGCGGCGTACGCGTCAATGTGCTTAGCCCGGGCCCGGTGAGCACGCCGCTCTTCGGCAAGCTCGGCCTGGACGCCGACACCCTCGCCGACACCGCCGCCCAGATCAAGAGCCAGATCCCGCTTGGCCGCTTTGGCGACCCGAAGGAAATCGCAGCAACGGTGCTGCATCTCTCGGCCACCGAATCCGCGTTTATCGTCGGCACGGAAATCATCGTCGATGGCGGCATGAGCCAGCTGTGAGGCTGGGGCTGGCTGAACCGAATTAACCGATTTAGCCGACTTAGCTGACCTAGCATCAGCAAGGAGCGAGCAACTGATACTCCATTCTTGCTCAGACGTATCTGTAATTGCTCGCCATGAGAAAGGTTTATCGGATCAACGAATTCGCAAAGCGCATCGGACGGGCTCCCAGTACGGTGCGCCGCTGGGAGCGCGAAGGCATCCTGGCGGCTAAGCGC
>NZ_BAAILO010000122.1:0-898 GCF_054589115.1 Cupriavidus sp. 8B
GCGCCTCTCCAACAAATCGAAGAGTTCCTTAGCGCCTGCTCCCGAATATGCTCTTATTACAGTGTGCATGATATATCACTCACTTTGATGCCCTGGGTTGGCGCGAATACGGTGCTGGGTGGAACCCTTAGTCGGTAGTCAATGCGGCCAAGAGGTTGTTCTACGCCTGATTCATGTTGGCCAGTAGATGCCAGAAGGCTACTTTACATAGGGGCTGATTTGCATTCGGCCCCCCATCAGGAACAACTTTGGCGGCGAATAGAAAAAATGCCAGTGATATCCGGAGAATTTCCGTCTGTCCGCCAGCGGGCGAGGGAATTGAGGGCTATGAGTGACCTTCTGGTTCCTCCGGTCATCCGTCCGAAGGTGTGCCGGTTCGTTCCGTCCTACCGCCAAATCTGGCCATCGACGAGAGCGGTGACGGATCCCTGGGCAGCGTGTCGTTTATTGAGCGCTTACTATTGATCTTAGTCATTCCTGTGCCTCGGCGATTGTGCCGAGCCGTATGGTCAGCCCATACGCCTTTACTGCGCCGTTTGCATCACGACTGCCTT
The DNA here is from genome assembly GCF_054589115.1 of Cupriavidus sp. 8B. Taxonomy (NCBI): domain Bacteria; kingdom Pseudomonadati; phylum Pseudomonadota; class Betaproteobacteria; order Burkholderiales; family Burkholderiaceae; genus Cupriavidus; species Cupriavidus sp. 8B. Next base: position 555 of record NZ_BAAILO010000122.1, read on the forward strand.
GAACGCCAGGCTTGTTGCAAGGTGACCTCCGGTCCAGGCGCAGTCCCAAGGGCCATTTTCGCAATTGGACTTTCCGCATCCCCTGCCATTTCCACCGATACCAGTGCTGCTCCCCTGGGACTCCACCCTCGCCGCCTTCGATTTCAAATAGCACCACAGAAGGGGAACTCTCCGTCGCGATGAGACCCGAGACATTCTCGCCATATCCGCCAGCGGCGCCGCTGCCACCATTACCACCCCCTTCTCCACCCAATCCACCCAAGTTAAGCCTCAGCATGCCTTGTAGGCGGCATGTCGATGAGGTTTGTGGCGAGGTGGACGTGGCTTAGCGCGATCCGGTCGCA